>NZ_JAHFPF010000355.1 GCF_023259385.1 Brevundimonas sp.
GCCGAACGGGTGCACCACGTCCTCGGCGTCGTGCATCAGGAAGGCGCCGAACTTCTGGCCGCTCTTCTCCTCGTACAGAAGGATGTTCTGCACGATCCAGTTCAGGCAGTCGGCCTTGGAGGTCGGCCCGTCGTGCGGCACCTCGGCCCGATGCACGTTGGGAAAGCGCTGGCGCACCTTCTCGACCTCGCGCCGGGTCTCCGGGTCGTTGGCGTAGACCCCCACGAAGATGTGGTAGCGGCTGTAGTCGAAGGTGTTGTTGGTGTTGGCCACCATGCTGGCGATGACGTCCGACTCCTGCCAGGCGGGCACCATGATGGCGATCAGCTTCTCGGGCTCGCGTTCCAGCAGGGCTTGCGGCGCCGGCCGCTCCCAGAAGGTGCAGAACCGCACCAGCAGTCCCCACCAGTAGGCGAGATCGATCAGCAGATCGTCCAGCGAGCTGATCAGGATCAGCACCGCCGAGATGATCACCGCCCAGCGCAGCACCTCCCAGTAGCCCAGGACGAAGGCGTACAGGTCCGCGCCCGTCGGCAGGAACGCCGTCAGGAGGTTCAGCCAGTACCCGAGGGTGATGGCCAGGACGGGAGACATGTCAGACCGCCGCCCGGATCTGTTCGCCGCCCGGCGCCTTGGCCGGGCTCCAGCGCGAGACGACGTCGGCGATACGCCCGGCCGCGAAGCCGTCGCCGAACGGGCTGATCGCGCGGACCATCTGCATCCGCTGGGGTTCGTTGGTCAGCAGGGCGGTGGCGGCCTCGACCACGTCGTCCGTCCGCGCGCCGACCAGCTTGGCCACGCCCGCCTCTACGGCCTCGGCCCGTTCGGTGGCGTCGCGCAGCACCAGAACCGGCACGCCAAGAACCGGGCCTTCCTCCTGCACCCCGCCGGAGTCCGAAAGGACCAGGGTGGCGCTCTTCAGGTGCGCGAGGAAGCCGAGATAGTCCAGCGGCTCGACGATGCGGATGCGGTCCTGGTTCACCAGGGCCGCGTCGACACGACCGCGCAGCGCCGGGTTGGCGTGGGCCGCGAAAACGATCTCGATATCGGACACCTGGTCGCGAATCTGGAGCAGCGCGGCCAGAACCTGTTCCAATTCGGGACCCCAGTTCTCGCGCCGGTGCACGGTGACCAGCACCAGGCGCAGGCCATCGGTCAGCGGGACGGGCGTCACGCGGGCGCCCGACAGCCGAACGGCGTCGATTCCGGTGTTGCCGGTCATGTGGATACGGTGCTGGGACACGCCCCCGCGCAGCAGGTTCCGGACCGCGGCTTCGGTCGGGGCGAAATGCAGGTCGGCCAGCTGACCGACGACGCACCGCCAGCCCTCCTCGGGGAAGGGTTGCTCAAGATCGAAGGTGCGCAGGCCGGCCTCGACGTGGCCGATCGGAATCCGCCGGGCGAAGCCCGCCATGGCCCCGGCCGCCGTTGTCGAGGTGTCGCCCTGCACCAGCACCAGCTGTGGGGCCAGACGGCCCAGAACGTCATCCAGCCGGTCCATGATCTGGGCGAAGCGTCCGCCCAGGGTGCGCTCCGGCGAGGGCGGGTCCAGCCGGATCTCCGGCGTGATTCCGAAGGTCTCCAGCGCCTGCGCGTTCAGGGAGCCCTGCTGCTCGGTGGAGATCCACACGGGCTCCAGCCCGGGCACGGCGCCCAGCGCGGCTCGAACCGGCGCCAATTTGACGACTTCAGGACGAGTGCCTGCAAGTATAGCGATCTTCACAACCAGCCCCACAACCTTATCGAGAGGTCTCGATCGTCGCGGTGTGCAACTCTCGCGCCCAACAGAGGCTGAGGGTCTTGTTGTCCGCCGTTCATCTACACGAACCCCCTCAGGCCCGGGCGGGCGTCTAGCCGGGGTAGGCGACCAGACCGCGGCTGCCTCAAGACCGCTTTACGGCAGCTTCACCGTTGCCTCAGCAGATCGTTCCACCGCCAGCTTCCGGTCCCCAGCACCACCCGCGCCGCGCCGGGGGCGTCGCTCATGGTGATCAGGACCAGGCCGCGCATGGTCTCGCGGCGGCAGGCCTGGGGGGCGAAGGCGACCTCCAGGGCGATGGCCTGACGCACGCCCGCCAGCCCCTTGCCCGACTGCCCCGGCGTCTGGCGCCAGTCGCCGTCCCAGACCAGCAGGGCGCGGCCCGGGCCGGCGGCGCTATGGGCGCTGGCGATGGCCGCGCGCACATCGGCGTCGCCGCGCAGGGC
>NZ_JAHFPF010000356.1:0-1039 GCF_023259385.1 Brevundimonas sp.
GCGTCCGTTCCGCACGCCATTCATCTGGGTCTTCGCGCCCCTGTCGGCCTTCGGCTGCGCCTTCCTGTTCTGGAACCTGCCGCACGACGCCAAGATGGTGCTGCCGATCTGGGGCGGCTTCGGCCTGTTGATCTATTTCCTGTATGGCTATCGCAAGAGCCACCTGGGCCGTGGCCTGATCGAGGTCCACGAGACCGACAGCGACCTGCCGCCGCCGCCTGTCCCGCCGATCAGCTGAGACACGCGCTGATGTCCTCAGGCAGGCCAACCAAAACGGCCATAAGTCCTGAGGGCGACCAGCCCAAAACCGGCCTCAAGTAGGCCCGCGAGGGCGATAGGCCAAAACAAGAAAAGGCCCCGGAGCGATCCGGGGCCTTTTTGCTTTGGTGCGGATGAGAGGACTCGAACCTCCACGCCTTGCGGCGCTGGAACCTAAATCCAGTGCGTCTACCAGTTCCGCCACATCCGCTTGGGCAGGTGGTGGGCTCTAGAGGGCCGGACGTCGCCTGACAAGAGCCTCCAGCGGCCTTCAGCGGCGTCCGGCGACCAGTTCGTTGCGGATCGTCCGTCCCAGGGGATCGCGAGCCTGCCAGCTTTGACCGATGTCGGCCTCGACCATGCGGCTACAGAAGCGTGGCAGAATCTGGCGTGGCCTGAACCCGGTCAAACAGATCTTGTCGCCCTCCCGGCTCCAGCGCGCGCTCAACTGACGCCCGTCCGAGAACTGGGACACATAGCGGCCGTCCGGCTCGAAAAAATGCTTCACCCACTGGCCGTTGGGATAGTGAGACACGATGGTGTTGCCAAAGGCCTCCGCCATATCGGCCCGCGCCGGGGCCGTAGAGGCGACGACGACGCCCAGCGCCAGGCCGCAACCGATCAGGACCGTCCGCATCATCCCCTCCGCGTCTTTCCGACCAGATATTACCGATCGTTAAGACTTTGCAAGCCGGAGGGTTCCGGACGGTCCGTGCGTCGGATCAGACGTTGCCGCGGCGGCTCGATTCGAACAGGAACCAGACGCGCTTCTCGCTCTCGT
>NZ_JAHFPF010000356.1:1049-2197 GCF_023259385.1 Brevundimonas sp.
CGTTGTGCTCGTCGCAAAGATCGTGGACCTCGCGCATACGCCCGACCAGGTCGTTGTTGTCGTCCCGCAGTTCGGCCAGCATGTCGAGCGCATCCACGAACTCGGCGTCATTGTCGAGAACGCGCGATTCGCGGGCGATCTGACCGACAGAGCGCAGAGTGGTCCCGCCGATCTTGCGCGCCCGTTCGGCGATCAGATCGGTCATGGCCAGGATCTCGGCCGATTGTTCGTCCAGCATCAGGTGATAGTCGCGGAAATGCGGGCCGGACACGTGCCAGTGGAAATTCTTGGTCTTGATATAGAGAGCAAAGACATCCGCCAGCAGGGTCGTCAGAGCGGCGGAAATATCCCGCGTCGCGGCCTCCGACAGGCTGGTGGGGGTTTTCAACGGCGCCAGACGTTTCTCGTGGGCGGTGGCCATGGTCATTCTCCTCAGCTGAAGCACTGCTTAGCTAGGGAGCGTGAGGTCCCAGCGAAAGTCCCGGCGCCCTTCATTTTTACCGTTGCGTACATTGTCCGTATACCAATGTTCGCTACAGTCGAAATCTTGCGACTTCAGACACGACCCCGGACTGGGTCCAGATCCCGGCTCAGATCGTCATGAGATACAATATTTGCAGTCGCACCTGGGACCAGGGCGAGCGGCCCGTCCACCTTACCTCCATATCGCAGGGCCAATACAGCATCAGCGACGACCCGGACGCGGTGATCACGACGGTCCTCGGCTCGTGTGTCGCAGCCTGTATTCGCGATCCCAAGCGAGGCGTGGGCGGCATGAACCATTTCGTTCTCCCCGAATCTCCGACGCCGCTTTCGGAACAGGACGACCCGTCGCGCTACGGCTCCTACCTCATGCAGCGTCTGGTCGATGGCCTGCTGGAAGCCGGAGCCAATCCCCACTGTCTCGAAGCCATGGTGTTCGGCGGCGCCAGTCCCGGCGATTCGTTCTACAATGTGGGGGCGCACAATGTGGCCTTCGCCGAGGGTTTCCTCGCTGACCGGGGCATAGAGATCGTCGATTCGATCTGCGGCGGGCGTTCAGGATGCAAGGTGGAATACTGGCCGGCGTCCGGCAAACTGATCCATACGCCTCTGGGGCAAGACTGAGAGGCCTGAGCCGCCGCTCATCAAGCTTCGCTTGGCTCAGC
>NZ_JAHFPF010000004.1 GCF_023259385.1 Brevundimonas sp.
GACGCCACCAGCTGGATCCGGATCACCCGGTCCGCCGGCGCGTCCACGGACGGTCCGTGCGTCGGTTTCGGCCTGGGCTTCACCGGACAGGACGACACGCCCAACCCCGTCACCCTTTCAGCGGACGGCCGTCCGCTGCTGCGCATGCAGGGAACCGACGGCCTGTATTGCGCGGACGGACTGGCCGGCTCCCCGGCGACCGCGCTCATCGCGGCGGCGGACGCCCAGGCCCTGACGATGGAGGGCGGCGGGCAGAAGGGCGCGGTCCCCGCCTCGGGCCTGAAGGCCGCCCTGCTGTGGATCGACGAACGTCAGGGACGGCTGGACACGGCGACCGCCCTGATCCGGCGTGGGGACCGTCCGGACGCGATGGTGCCGTCCGCCCCCGCCCTGCCCCGCGTGGTCCCCGCGCCGCCGGTCTCGCAGGCCGGCTTCGAGGGCGCGGCAAATCCGATGGAGGACGAGGCCCGCGCCCCGGCGGTCCCGGCGGGGATAGAGGCGCTGAAGACGGTGAAGGCCTGCCGGGCGGAGAACAACGAATATCTGAACAAGGCCGTGCTGGCGGCGCGGTTGGACGCATCGACGGTGCTGTGGGGCGTCCCGTGCGGCAGCGGAGCCTATAACGCGACCTATGTCTTCTACCTGGCCCGTCCGGACGGCTCCGGGGTCCGGCCCGCGGTCCTGCCCGAACACACCCCGCGCACCGAGGGCGATATCGGCGGCGAGGGGCCGTGGCTGGTCAATCCGATCTACGACCCCCGGCGCCAGACCCTGACGGTCTTCCCGCGCGGACGGGGCCTGGGCGACTGCGGGACCATCACCACCTGGACGTGGACCGCGCAGGGCTACGCCCTGTCCGAGGAACGCAGCATGGGGGATTGCTGGGGCATGAACTCCGACCTCTGGCCGACCCTGTGGCGTTCACGGAGATGACGGACCCCGAGGTCCTCGTCGTCGGAGCCGGCCCCGCCGGACTGACCGCCGCCACCTATCTGGCGCGGTTCCGCCGACGGGTGCTGGTGGCCGACGGGGGCGCGTCGCGCGCCTGCTGGATTCCGGTCAGCCACAACATGCCCGGCTTTCCGCAGGGGATCACCGGCGACGCCGTCCTGCGGCGCATGACCGAGCAGGCGACCGAATATGGAGCCGAGATCGAGGCGGGCCGCGTCGAGACGCTGGCGCGGGACGGCGACGGCTTCGCAGCCCGACTGAACGGGAGGACCCTCCGGGTGCGGGCCGTGCTCCTGGCCACCGGCGTCACCGACCATCATCCCGATCTGCCGGGCGTGGAGCGGGCCATCGAACGCTCGCTGGTGCGCATCTGCCCGATCTGCGACGGCTACGAGGCCATCGACCGGGCTGTGGCGGTGATCGGGACGGACGACCGGGGGGCGCGCGAAGCCGCCTTCCTGCGCACCTATTCGGAACGGGTGGCGCTGATCCATGTGGGCGCCCCTGAGGACCTGACCTGCCGGGACGCGCTGACGCGGCTGGGCATCGAGCTGGTCTGTGCGCCGATCGACAATGTTCGTCTGGAAGGCGACCGGGTCACGGCCCTGAGCTGGGGCGGGACGTTCCGCAGCTTCGATCTGGTCTATTCGGCCTTGGGGACCTCGCCGAACGCGGCGCTGGCCGAAGGGGTCGGCGCGCGCACCGGCGATGACGGACGCCTGTTCGTCGACGCCCACCAGCAGACCGGCACGCCCGGCCTCTACGCCGCCGGGGACGTGGTGCGCGGCCTGAACCAGATCGCCGTGGCGAGCGCCGAGGCCGCCGTGGCCGCGACCGCGATCCACAACCGGCTGCGCGAGGCCGACGGCCTGGTCGTGCCGCCGAATTGAATCAGCCCGAACTCCGGGATTGGGTGGGGTCCGGAGTTCGGGCCACGGCCCTTGGAGGAGGCAAGGGCCGACGGTAGGAACGGGGTGCGGAGGCGCCCCGGCAGCGTACCGGATCGGGGGGAAATCAGCGCCGGGTTGCGGCGGGCGAACCGGCCTGGGCGCGCACGATGCGGCGCGTGCGGCTACGCCGCCACTCTTCCAGGACCGCAACCCAGCCCCATGCGGGCTCCTTATGCGTGTGGTGCATCTCTTCCATCTCGGCCTCCTCTGGTCGGCGTGGGTGATAGGCGGCAATATCGGCTTGACACGGGAAGCGGACAAACCAGATTGTGCGACCCCCACATAAGGTTCGCTTATGGCCGACCCTCTTTCCGGCATCCCCCTGGCCTCGATCCGCGTGTTCGAGGCGGCCGCGCGGCTGAAGAGCTTCACGCGCGCCGCCGAGGAGCTGGGCATGACCCAGGCCGCGGTCAGCTGGCAGATCAAGGCGCTGGAGGGCCGGCTGGGCCAGAGCCTATTCCGCCGCCTGCCGCGCGAGGTGCAGCCGACGGAAGCCGGCGACCGGCTGTCGCGCGCCGCCACCGAGGCCATGAGCCTGCTGCGCCGCGCGATCAGCGACCTGACCGAGGCGGACGAGCACATCCTGTCGATCACCACCCTGGCCACGCTGGCGACCCAGTGGCTGGCCCCGCGGCTGGGGGCCTTCCAGCTGGCCAACCCCGGGCTGGCGGTGCGGATGGACACCAATCCCGCCCTGCTGGACCTCGCGCGCGAGGGCTTCGACGTCGGCATCCGGTCCGGGCACGGCGACTGGCCCGGCATGGAAAGCCAGATGCTGATGCCCAGCGTCTTCACCCCCGTATGCGGTCCGGCGATGGCGCAGAAGCTGAACCTGAAGGACCCCTGCGACCTGCTGAACGCCCCGCGCATCGGCATGGAGAAGGAATGGGCCGCCTGGTTCGCGGCGGCGGGGCTGGACGACGGCGTGCGCCCGGCGACCAAGCTGACGGCCGACTACCAGGTGCTGGAGGTCGCGGCCGCGCTGGGCGGACAGGGCGTGGCCCTGGCCTCGCCGATCCTGTTCGCGCGCGAGATCGAGACCGGGGTCCTGGTCCGGCCCTTCCAGGAGATGGTGGCCTTCCACACCGGCTACTATCTGGTCTGGCCCGAGGGGCGGCGGCGCTCGCCCAAGATCAAGCGCTTCCGTGACTGGCTCATGGCCCAGGCCGAAGCCGACCCGGCGGTGGCCGCGGCCCGGGTCGGGCAGGAGGCGCGCACCGCGAAGAAGGCGGCCGCGCCCCGTCCCTAGGCCTCAGCCCCGGATCAGGCCTTCCAGCACGGCCAGCGGAACCGAGCCGTTGACCAGTACCTTGTCGTGGAAGGCGCGCAGGTCGAAGCCGGGCTTGGCCGCCTCCTCCGCCCGCAGGCGGGCGATGACGGTGTGGCCGATCTTGTAGGCGCAGGCCTGGCCCGGCATCGAGGCGTAGCGGTTGATCTCGCTGTTGGCCGCGCCGACAGGCTTGGCGCCCGAGGCGACCATGTAGTCGACGGCCTGTTCGCGGCTCCAGCCCTTGGCGTGCATGCCCGTGTCGACCACCAGGCGGACGGCGCGGAACAGGTAGGACATCAGGAAGCCGACCCGGCCCAGCGGGTCCTCGGCGTAGACATCCAGATCGTCCGCGGCGACCGCCTCGGCGTACAGGGCCCAGCCCTCGTTATAGGCCGAGAAGCCGTTGGCGCGGCGGTACTGGGGCAGGCTGTCGGTCTCACGCTGCAGGGCGACCTGCAGGTGATGGCCCGGCGACGCCTCGTGATAGGTCAGGGTCGGCAGGGAGAACTTGGGCCAGTTCTTCGTCTCGCGCAGGTTGATGTAGTAGGCGCCCGGCCGCGAGCCGTCGAGCGGCGGCCCCTGATAGTAGCCGCCCGGCGCGCCCGCCTCGATCGCCGGGGGCACTCGGCGGACCTCCACGGCGGCGCGGGGCAGGCGTCCGAAGACGCGCGGCAGAAGCGGCTGCAGCGCCTGCACCTGCCGGTTCAGCGAGGCGATCAGCGCCACCTTGTCCGCGTCGGTCTCGCCCCACAGCTGGGCCGGGTCCTTGTTCAGGGCGTCGATGCGCTGGCCGACGGTTCCCTGGGTCAGGCCCTGGGCCTTCAGGATGGCGTCGATGCCTGCGCTGATTTCGGCCACCTGTTCCAGGCCGATGGCGTGGATCTGGTCGGCGGTCAGGGTGGTGGTGGTCCAGTGCTTCAGGGCGTGGGCGTAGAAGGCCTCGCCGTCGGGCAGGCGGCGGGTTACGCCGGCGTCGTGCACGGCGGCGGGACGCAGGGCCTCGAAGGCGGCAATCTGGCGCGCCAGGGCCGGCTTCACCTCGGTCTCGACCAGGCGGGCGGCGCGGTCGCCGTAGCCGTTGAGGCCCAGGGCCGAGGCCTTGCGCTCCAGCGAGCGGACCATGGCCATGTCGGGGGCCGCCTGCCCCGCCAGCGCGCGCAGTTGGCCGGTGGTCAGGTCGATGATGAAGTCGGGCGGGACGACGCCCTTGCCCGCATCGGCGCGGATTCGCTGCGTCTCCGCATCCACCGAGGGGGCGAAGGCCGACAGGCGCGACAGGAAGGCGTCGGCGCCGGCCGCATCCTCGACCCGGTGCTGGCTGTCCAGGAAGTCCGGCACAGTGAAGTAGGCGCCGGTCAGCTGGTTGACGACATAGGGGCCCATCCGCCCGCCGCCCATGGTGGAGCCGTAGTCGAAGCCCGCGCCCGCAGCGGCCGTCTCGGTCCGGAAGGCGGCGACGGCGTGGTTGACCTTGCCCGCCTCGGACAGGCCGTCCGTCCCGCCGAAGGCGCGGAACACGCGCCAGCGCTCCACCGCCTGCGCCCGCTCGTCCCGCCAGGCGCCCTCGCTCTGGTCGCTGAGCTTCGACGCCAGGCCCGCCCGCGCGCCGCGGTCGAGGCCCAGGTTGGTGGCGCTCTCAGGCGACTCGTCGATGTCCTGGTCGAACCAGGACTGCAGCAGGGCGTCCAGTTCGGCGTCGGCGTCACGGGGCGCGGCGAGGGCCGCCCCGGAGGCGGCGAGCCCGGCTCCGGCGGCGGCGGTCAGGAGCAGGCGGCGGCGATCGATCATCCGGCGTTCCTCAGCCCCGACGGCTGGCGACCCAGTCGCCGATCACCCGTTCCAACACCGTCAGCGGCACCCCGCCGGCGTCCAGGCCGGTGTCGTGGAAGCCCTTGATGTCGAAGCGGTCGCCGAGCGTGGCCTTGGCCTGCTCGCGCAGCCGCACCCAGGTGGTGTGGCCGACCTTGTAGCTGGAGGCCTGGCCCGGCCAGACGGCGTAGCGCTCGACCTCGGTGGTGATCGAGCTTTCCTGGTCGCCCAGGGTCTCGACCATGTAGCGGATGCCCTGCTCGCGGCTCCAGCGCTTGTAGTGCAGACCCGAATCCACGACGAGGCGCGCCGCCCGGAACATGAGCGACTGGATGGAGCCGATCCGGCCCCACGGGTCGTTCTCGTACATGCCGATCTCGTCGGCCAGCTGCTCGGCGTAAAGGCCCCAGCCTTCGGTATAGGCCGAGAAGCCGAGCACCTTGAGCAGCAGCGGCGTCTCGGTCTTCTCCTGCTGCAGGGCGATCTGGAAGTGATGGCCCGGCACCGCCTCGTGATAGGTCAGGGTCGGCAGGGTGAATTTCGGCCACTCGGCCGTGTCGCGCAGGTTGATGTAGTAGGCGCCCGGCCGCGAGCCATCCAGCGACGGCGACTGGTAGTAGCCGCCCGGCGCGCCGACCTCGATCTCCTTGGGCACGCGGCGGATGTCGCAGGCCGCGTTGGGCAGGCGGCCGAAATACTCGGGCATCCGCGCCATGACCGTCGACATCTGCGCGTTCAGATCAGCCAGCAGCTGTTCCTTGGCGGCGTCGGTGTTGGGATAGACCTGGCCCGGCACATGCGAGGCGATCGAGGCGATGCGCTCGCCCACCGTGCCCTGGGTCAGCCCCTGCGCGCGCAGCAGGACGTCGGCCCGCGCGCTCAGCTCGGCCACCTGCTGCAGACCCATGTCGTGGATCTCCTGCCCGGTCAGGGAGGAGGTCGTGTAGAATTTCAGGCCGTAATTGTAATAGGCGTCGCCGTCCGGCAGGCGCCAGCAACCGGCGTCGTGCGAGGCCGTCGGCAGGCCGGCGGCGAGGGTGTCGCGCTGGCGCGCCAGGGCGGGCAGGACCGAGCCGTTGACGATGGCCAGGGCGCGCTCGCCCCAGGCGCCCGGCAGGCCCTTCTCGGCCGCGCGGCGGGCCACGGAGGTGACCAGCGTCAGCCCGGCCGGATCGGCGCCGAGGATCGTCTGCATCTGGCCGGTGGCGCGCTGGATCACGAAGTCGGGCGGCACGGCCCCGGCCGCGAACTCGGCCTTCACCCGCTCGGTCTCCTGGTCGAAGACGGTGGCCAGCGCCGACAGACGCGAGAGATAGGCCTCGGCGTCCTCGGCGGTCTCGATGGAGTGCTGGCTGTCCAGGAAGTCCGGCGTGCTCTGGTAGGCGCCGCCCAGCTGGCTGACCGTATAGGGCGACGGGAACAGGCCGCCGCCGTAGGGGAAGTCGTAGCCCTGGACGGCCGTCTCGCCGAAGAATTCGACCGTGTCGTGATAGACCTTGAAGCGCGGGGACAGGGCCTCGCGGTCGATCCCTTTCAGGGCGGTCATGGACGCCAGGAATTTGGTCTTGTCCGCCGCCTGCTTGGCCAGCGAGCGGTCATCGAGCCGGGACTTCATGGCCGCGCCGGGCCCCTTGTCCATCCCCAGCATGGTCAGCAGTTCCGGCGAGCTGAGCAGGTGGTCGCGGGTGATCCCGTCCATCACCGTCGTCAGCGCCGCATCGGCGCCGTTTGCCGCCTGGGCGAAGACCGCCCCGCCCGTGGTGGCGGCCAGACCGGCGCCCGCGGCGGTGGTCAGAAGGAAACGGCGACGATCGAGCATGAGGGACTCCCCAGGGTCATGGATATGCGTAGCCCGGCACTGAACGCTGCCTGACCTCCGCTGGCAAGCCCGCGTGCGCGGCGGCTCAGGGCTGGGCGGCCGCGGCCTCCTGGCCGAGCCAGGCGTTCCGGAAGGCCAGCTGCGCCGGAGTGGCCGCGCCGCCCGTCGTCTCGATGCGCACCAGCTCGAAGGCCGGGTCGGTCCCCAGCCGCAGCTGGGCGGTGCGCTCGGCGCCGCGCTGGATGTAGGTGATCGCGACCGTGTCGCCGGGCTTCAGCGCCTTCAGGGCGTCGTCCCAGTTGGCCTGGCTGTCGATGGCCGTGTCGCCGAGGCGGACGATCTCGTCGCCGCCGTCCAGCCCGGCCAGATACAGCGGCGTGTTCGGCGCCGTGGCCCCGGCCAGTCGCACCACCGTGTCGGCGACCTGCAGCCGCGCCGGGCCGGCCCAGGCGCCCGTCGGGTTGCGCGGCTTCATGACCACGCCCGCCTGCGCCAGCAGCGGCGCCAGGTCAGGCATCTCGCTGCGCTGGATGCTGGCGTTGAAGAAGGCCTGGGCGAAGGCCGGATCGCCGGTCACTTCGGCCAGGCCGGCGCGCAGGTCGTCGGGCGTATAGGCCTTCTCGGTCCGGCCGTGGGTGCGCCACATCTGACGCATGTAGTCGTCCAGCGTCAGGCCGTCGAACCGCTGGCGCAGGGTCAGGTCCAGCGTCAGGGCCAGGGCGGCGCCGTAGGTATAGTACGAGGTGAAGATGTTCGGGTTGGTCGGGTCGATGGAGGCGGCGGCGTCCACGAACGGCGCGCGCAGGCTCATCTCCTGCGGCGAGCCGTAGCCCCGGGCCGGGGTGTTGACGATGACGTTCGCCTGCCCGCCGATCTCGGCCAGGAAGCGGTCGACGGTCGAGAGGCCGGCGCGGCGGATGGCCAGCGGGCCGTAGTAGTTGGTGAAGCCCTCGGCGAACCACAGCGACGGGGTGGCGTTGGCGCGGGTGAAGTCGAAGGGCTCCAGCTCGGCGGGCCGCAGCCGCTCGACGTTCCACGCATGGAAGAACTCGTGGCTCAGGGTGCCGATCTGGCCGTAGTCGGCGTCGGCCAGGGAGCGAGAGCCGCTGATGACGGTGGAGTTGCGGTGCTCCATGCCGTCGCCGCTGACCTGGGGCAGGTAGTCGGCGAGGAAGGTGTAGGTCCCGTAATCGAAGTCCGGCACGTCGCCGAAGACGGCGATCAGCTGGTCCACGACCTTGCGGGCGCGCCCGGCGAAGATGTCGGCCTGCTCGGCCGTGCCCGGGTGGTGGAGGGCGATGCGGATGGTGCGGGGCACGCCCGCGTCGTCGACCTGCCACTCGCGGACCATGTGGTCGCTGAGCTCGGTCGGGCTGTCCATCAGGTACTGGAGGTTCGGCGCGGTGAAGACGGCTGGGTTGGCGGTGGGGGCCAGCTGGGTGGCGACGCGCCAGGCGGGGTTGGGCGAGTGGAAGGTCAGCTCCACCGGGCGGTCGTCGAAGCCGCGCGCCCACATCAGCGCAGCGGGCATGTTCAGGTGGGCGTGGGCGGCGTCGATCTGGGCGTAGGTGCCGTCGGCCCGGTCGCCGTAGAGGGTGTACGTGACGCTGACCGTCCCGTCGTGGCCGCCGACGGTCCAGCCGGAGGGATCGGTGCGCTCGACGGTCAGCGGGCGGCCCGCGCCGTCGACGGCGGAGACCGAATAGACGTTCTTGGCGAACTCATGCAGCGCATAGCGGCCGGGCGAGGAGCGGGACATCTCGAACCGCACCGGGGCGCGGCCGACGTCGCGATAGGTGACGGTGATCCGCGCCTCGTGGTGGACCGCGTTCTCGAAGCTGAGGTCGTAGCGCACCGGGGGCGCCGTCTGGGCCCAGGCCGGAGCGGCGGCGAAACCGAGCGAGATTACGGCCAGACCGGCGATGGCGAGCTTCATGCGGATTCCCCTCAGACTATCGGGGGCGGACCGTGGCGCGGGCGGGAACGGCTGACAAGTGAACGATAGTTCAGCCGGCGTGGAGCTCCTGCTTCACCCGCTCGGCCAGGGTCTTGATGTCCAGCGGCTTGGGCAGGAAGGAGACGCCGACCTCGTCCTGCAGCAGGTCGGAGAAGTCGCTCTCGGCATAGCCGGAGATGAACATGACCGGCGCGTCGCCGAGGAAGGGACGGGCCTTCTTCAGCAGGGATGGGCCGTCGAGGCCGGGCATGATGACGTCGGAGATCATCATGTCGATCTGGCCGGCCCATTCCTCGGCCAGCTCCAGCGCCTGTTCGCCGTCCTCGGCCTCGATCACCTCATAGCCGCGCTGGCGCAGCAGGCGGGCGGCGATGCCTCGCACGGCGGCCTCGTCCTCGACGAACAGGATGCGGCCGGCGCCCGAGAGGTCGCGGGGGGTCTTCACCTTGATCTCGACCTGCGGCACCTCGGCCAGCTCGGCCTCCGCGGCCTCGGGCAGGAAGATGCGGAAGGCGGCGCCGGCGCCGTCCACGTTGGCGACGTTGATATGGCCGCCCGCCTGTTCGACGATGCCGTAGACGGTGGCCAGGCCCATGCCCGTGCCCTCGTTCACCGCCTTGGTGGTGAAGAAGGGCTCGAAGATCTTGTCGAGGAGCTCCGGCGGCACGCCCGGGCCGGTGTCGGACACCTCGATCAGGGCGACGGCCTCGGTCTCGGCGGCGGCCCAGCCCATCTGGCGGGCCTCGTCGCGGCTGAGGCGGCGGGTCTTGATGGTGACCACGCCGGCGCCGGGCTCAACCACGCCGCGCATGGCGTCGCGGGCGTTGACGGCCAGGTTCATGACCGCGGTCTCCAGCTGGCTCTTGTCGGCCAGGACCACCGGCAGGTCGCGGCCGTAGTCGGTTTCCAGCCGCACGTCCTCGCGCAGCAGGCGGCGCAGCAGGACGGCGAACTCGCCGACCAGTTCGCCCAGGTCCAGGCGCTCGCGGCGGACCGTGGACTTGCGCGAGAAGGCCAGCAGTTTGCGCACCAGGTCGGCGGCGCGGATGCCCGTCTGGCGGATCTGGTTCAGGCCGTCATAGGAGGGGTCGCCGACCGGGTGACGCTCCAGCAGCTCGGACAGCTGCATCTGGATGGCGGTCAGCAGGTTGTTGAAGTCGTGGGCCACGCCGCCGGCCAGCTGGCCCACGGCCTGCATCTTCTGGGCCTGGGAGAGCTGCAGCTCCATCGACTTCTGAGCCGAGACGTCGAACAGCCAGACGCGGCATTTGCCGTTCTCGGGCGCGACATAGAGGTGAAGCATGCGGTCAGGGTGGGCGCGGGCGACCAGCTCGATCGGGCCGGACGAGCCGCCGGACAGCTTGGCCTTGGCCTCGATCACCCCGGTGGGCTCGAACAGGTGCCCGAAGGCGGCGTCGCGGGCGGCGGCGGGGCCCGTGAGCAGGGCGAGGGCGGCGTTGGCCTCCTCGACCTTGCCCGCGAACAGGTCCTCGGCCTGAAGCAGGGCTGAGCCGAAGGGCGCGCCGGCGGCCATGGCGCGACCGCCCGGACCGTTGGCGGCGGCGGCGGGACGGTCCATGGCCGGGGCGGAGACGGGCAGGACGGCCTCGGGCGCGGCGCGGATCAGGAACCGCCCCTCCCCGGCCATGCCGATCAGGACCTCGAGCTCGCGGTCGCCGACCGGCACGATGGCGCGGCCCTGCTCCCCGGCGCGGGCCTGGGCGAAGGCCATGTAGAGGGCGGAGGCGGACTTGCCGCCCGAGCGGGCGGGCGGCAGGGCGGCGGTGGCGCCTCCGGCCTCGGCCCAGGCGCCGTTGAAGGCCAGCACCTGGCCGGTGGCCCAGACCAGGGCGGCGGGCTCGGCCATGGCGTCGAGCAGTTCGACGGTGGTATCGCCCGTCGGCTTCTTCGCCTCGCCCCGGGCGTAGGTGAACAGGCCGATCAGGGCCACGGCGCCGACGGTGAAGATCAGCATCAGGCCCGGCGCGCTCATCGGATCGGCGCGGAAGGCCGGATAGGCCAGGGCGCCCACGGCCACCACGAAGCCGAGCGCCATCACGATCAGCAGCGGATCGATGGAACGGCGGGCGGTGGTCGTCGTCATGGCGTCTCGGCCCGAATCAAACGGGTGGAAGGCGCGATGATGGGCCGTATGCCCCTGACGCGCGAATCCGGGCGAAAAACTGCAGTGCGAAGAGTGCGGACGGTGCGGATGAAAAACACCGTCCGAAGCGTCCGATGCGTCCGGCGGGTCGCCAAAACGCAAACCGGCTACCCCGCGGATCGCAGGATAGCCGGTCGGTGCGTCAGGATTGGACGTGGAGGCTTAGGCCGCCTTCAGAACCTCGCCGCGGGCTTCGCGGGCGGCGTTGATGCGGGCTTCGGCGATGGCGTCGGCGATCTCGTGGGTCGGGCGCTTTTCGGCGGCCGAGCGTTCGAGGACCTCGTCCAGGGTGTCCATCAGGCGCGAGAGCTTGGTCTCGACCCAGGCCGCGTCATAGGCGCCGCCGGTCTGACGGGCGCGCAGTTCCGACGCGACGTTGATGATGCCGCCGCCATTGACGACGTAGTCGGGGGCGTAGAGCACGCCGCGCTCGAACAGCTTCTGGCCGATGTCCGGGGTGGCCAGCTGGTTGTTGGCGGCGCCGACCACGGCCTTGGCGGTGATGCGGTCCAGCGTCTGCGGGTTCAGCGTCGCGCCCAGAGCGCACGGGGCGTAGATGTCGGCCTTGACGTCATAGATGGCGTCCGGAGCGACGATCTCGGCGCCGGTTCGGGCGGCGACTTCGGCCAGCAGGGCGGTGTTGACGTCGGTCATGACCAGCTTGGCGCCGGCGGCGTGCAGCTTGTCCGCCAGATAGCCGCCGACGTGGCCGATGCCCTGCAGGGCGACGGTCAGGCCGGTCAGGTCGTCCTGCTTCCACAGGCGGCGGGCGACGGTCAGGGTCGAGCGGAACACGCCCTCGGCGGTGACCGGCGAAGGGTCGCCCGAGGCTTCCGGACCGTCGGACAGGCCCAGCACGTATTCGGTGGCCTTGCGCGCTTCCGCGATGTCAGAGACCGACACGCCGACGTCTTCGGCGGCGTAGTAGCGGCCGCCCAGGGTGTCGACGGCGCGGCCGAAGGCGCGGAACAGCTCCGGCGACTTCTGGGTGCGGCTGTCGCCGATGATGACCGACTTGCCGCCGCCCATCTCCAGATCCGCGACGGCGTCCTTGTAGCTCATGCCCCGCGACAGGCGCAGCACGTCTTCCAGCGCTTCGGCCGAGGAGGCGTAGTTCCACATCCGCGTGCCGCCGACGGCGGGGCCGCGCGCGGTCGAGTGAACAGCGATAATAGCGCGCAGGCCGGTCTTTTCGTCAAAGACAGCGTGGACGCCTTCATGGTTCGCGAACGACGGTGAATCGAACAGGGTCATGCCCATAAGCGCTACTCCCAAGGTATTTTTATTGCGCGGCTGATTACGCGCGTCGGAGTAACACCGCAAGCATGGCGGTTTCGTGATGGGGGGATGGCGGGAAGCGGCGCGCGCGGGCGACGGGCGGCGAGGCTGCAAGTGATTAGTGGTTAGTGATTAGTGGTTCGATGGGGCGAGCGTCCGCGCCATGGCTGCGACCACCGGCCCCAGAGCCAGCAACCACCAATCACTTCTCGAGCTGAGGCAGCACCGGCTGGGCCCCTGACGGCAATGGAGCCGCCGCATCCCGCAGCCAGGCTTCGACGTCGCGGTACATGGTCTCGGCCTGGAGGTCGCGGTTCAGGATGTGCCAGCCGTCCGGATAGTAGCCGGTGCGGAAGTCGGGGCGCTGGCCCGCCCGCCGCAGGGCCAGCCGCATCGACGGCTTCTCGATCACATTGTCATGGGCCCCGTAGAGCAGCAGGGTCGGGGCGCGGATCGACCCGAGCCGCAGAGAGGCGCTCTCCATCAGATCGACGAGGCCGTACAGGGTGTCGAACCGGGTCGAGATGATGCTGTTGGGGTCGCGGCCGTTCCGATAGAGCTCGACCCTGTTATCCGAGGCCGGATGGGCCTTGATGGCCCATTCGGGCGCATCGACGGCGTAGGGGCCCATGGCGCGGGCCGCCAGCTGCAGGCCGACGGAGTTGATCGGGCCCTGCGCGCTCCAGCCCCAGACCCCGGGGGCCAGCAGGATGACGCGGTCGGCGGCGGGCGGACGGTCCGAGCCGAAGGCGGCGATCGTCACCGAGCCGCCCATGCTTTCGCCCGCGACCGCGATGACCGCGCGGGGATGGCGGGCGCGGGCCAAGGCCACGGCGGTGCGCAGGTCCTCGGTCATGCGCGCCTCGCCCGCCCAGACGCCGCGGCCGGGCGCCTCGCCGAAGCCGCGCTGGTCGACGGCCCAGGTCTCGATGCCGTGCTCGGCCCAGTAAGGCCCCGCCAGGCGGAAGGAGGCGCGGCTGTCGTTCATGCCGTGCAGGGCGACGATGACCGCCCAGGGCTCGCCCGTCTCGGGCGCCCAGCGGGCCAGCGGCAGGCGCGCGCCGTCATCCATCAGCAGGGTCGAGGCCTCCAGCGCCGGGCCGGTGAAGCCGGGCGGCGGGGTCAGGACGGGCTGGATGGCGGGGGTGGCGCAGGCGGCTAGCGCGAGAGACAGGAACAGGGCCGCGAATGTCCGGGTCATGCGCAGAGAATGCCCCGAACCCGCTCGCGCAGATAGGGGACGACCTCGGCCTCGAACCACGGATTCTTCCTCAGCCAGGCCGTGTTCCGCCACGAGGGATGGGGCATGGGCAGGATGGCGGGGGCGTAGTCACGCCACGCCCGCACGGTCTCGGTCATGTTGGCCCTGCCCCGATCGCCGAGCGCCCAGGCCTGGGCATAGCCGCCGACCAGCAGGGTCAGCTCGACCGCCGGCAGTTCGGCCAGCAGCTGGGGCCGCCACAGCTCGGCGCATTTCCTGGGCGGCGGATAGTCGCCGCCTTTCGGAGCCGTTCCGGGATAGCAGAAGGCCTGGGCGGCCACGCCGAGGCGGGGATCGGCGTAGAAGGTCTCATAGTCCACGCCCATCCAGTCGCGCAGGCGATCGCCGGACGGGTCGGTGAACGGCAGGCCGCTTTCATGCACGCGCCGGCCCGGCGCCTGGCCGCAGATCAGCAGCCGGGTCTCGGGAAAGACGCGGACGACGGGACGCGGGGTGTGCGGCAGCTGGCCGAGGCAGGCCCGGCAGGCGCGGATGTCAGCGAGAACGGAAGAGAGGGTCAGCTCTCCCTCCCCTTCTGGGGAGGGTGGCTCGCGAAGCGAGACGGGTAGGGAACCGAGCGCTCGGATACGAACCCGACCCTGCCGCCGCTACGCGGCGACATCCCTGCCCACGAGGGGGAGGGAGATTCCGACAACTCAGTCCTCGTCATCGCCTTCCGGCTTAGGCGGGAGCGCGGCCAGGGCGGCGGCGGTCTCTTCCGGGGTCGGCAGACGCAGGCGGATGACGCCCTTGAAGCTGTTCGGATCGACCGCCTTGCCCTTCTTGGTGATGGTCAGCTTGCCCTGACGCATCAGGCCCAGGGCCACGGCCTTCACCTTGGGCAGCATGCGCTGCCATTGCTCAGGCTGCAGCTCCTTGGCCACATCCGAAGGTTCAATGCTTTTTCCACCGACGCTTTTGGGGTCGGCCTTCGCCAGTTTTTCGAAGATGGCGGTTTCGATGGGGTCGCTCATCGGGCCTATATGCTGCATTGCGAGAGCGAGAAGAAGGCAGGGATCATCATGGTCGCGAAAATCACGGTCACGGAAGGCGAGTTCACCGGCTGGCGGACCTACGACCTGCACGGCACCTTCGACCAGGTGGTGGGGCCCTTCTACTTCAAGCCGGACGCCGACGGGCGGATGCGCTGCGCCTTCCGGGCCGAGCAGAAGCACATGAACGCGGGCGACCGGATGCACGGCGGCTGCCTGATGACCTTCGCCGACATCTCGCTGTTCCAGACGGCCTATCAGGAGATGGAGGGCGCCTCGGGCGTGACCGTGTCGCTGGATTCAACCTTCATCGACGGCGCCTATGTGGGCGAACTGGTCGAGGCGACGGGCGAGGTGGTGCGCGCGGGCAAGAGCCTGATCTTCGTGCGCGGTCAGATCTGCGTCGGCGAGCGCATCCTGATGACCTTCTCGGGCGTGATCCGGAAATTCACGCCGCGCGGCTAAGCGCCGGGCCGTCGTCGATGATGCCCTGGAGGATGACCGCCATGCGGGCCTCCATGCGCTCGCATTCCTCATGGCTCAGGCCGAAGCCGGCGGTGATCTCGCGGCTGACGGCCATGCCCATGATGGTGGCCGCGGCCAGCCGGGCCCGGACCGGGGCGTCCTCGCCGCCGACCCATTCGGTGAACGGATCGAAGAAGCGCTCGCTGCCGGTGCGCTGAACCAGCTCCATCGCCTTGGTCGAACCGACCGAGCGCAGCATGATCAGCAGGCCCTTGAGCTTGCCCTCCTTCTTGGGCTCGAAGATCACCGCATGGGCGACGCGGCGGCCGAACTCGGAACGCTCGCCGTCCATCAGCTCGCTGCCGTTCGAACAGCTGTCGAGCACGGAGGTGAAGAGATCTTCCTTCGAGCCGAAGTAGCGGGACACCAGGGCGGCGTCGACGCCGACGTCGCCGGCGATGTCACGCATGCCGACGTCGTCGTAGCTTTCGCGCGAGAAGCGTTCCTGCGCGGCGGACAAAATAGCAGCGCGAGTCGCCTCGGCATTTCTTGGCCGTGGCGCGACATGACAAAACAACGGGTTAGGTCTCCGGAATAGCCCCAAGATCAATATGGCTTTGTCATCACCCGTTGACAAGTGAGGGGCGGATCACCATTAAGTCACCGGGCGTTGACTAGCGGCTTCCTCCCCGAACGCCATGGTCGACAGAGACAGGGATTTGCTCCCATTCGGAGACTAGCATTCATGCGCACGGTGAAGATCGTGACCGCGTCGGCCCTCATGGCCGTCGCGCTCTATGGCTGTTCCCAGCCGAGCGAAGCCCAGGCGCCGCCGGCGCCGGCGGTGACCGTGGCGACGCCGCTGGTCCGGGCTGTTCAAGATTGGGATGAGTTCACGGGCCGCTTCGAGGCGACCCAGTCCGTCGAGGTGCGTGCGCGCGTCGGCGGCTATATCCAGGGCGTTCACTTCCGCGACGGCGACTATGTCAGCCGCGGCCAGCTGCTGTTCACCCTCGACCCGCGTCCGGCCCAGGCCGCTCTGGCCTCGGCCCGCGCCCAGCTGGCGCAGGCGCAGGCGCAGGTGAACCTGGCCCGCACGGAACTGACCCGTTCGGAAACCCTGCTGGCCTCGCAGGCCGTCTCGCAGGCCGAGGTCGACACCCGCCGCGGCGCCCTGCAGACGGCGGAAGCGGCCATCGCCGCCGCCAACGCCAACGTCCGCGCCCGTCAGCTGGACCTGGAATTCACCCGCGTCACCGCGCCGATCTCGGGCCGCGTGTCCGACCGCCGCGTCGACCCGGGCAATCTAGTCGCCGGCGGCTCGTCGCAGGCCGACGTGCTGACCACCGTGGTCTCCAGCGCGCCGATCCACTTCGTCTTCGACGGCTCCGAAGCCGTGCTGCTGAAGTATCAGCGCCAGGCCCGCAACGGCGCCGCCCCGATCCAGGTGCGCCTGCAGGACGAGAGCAGCTACGCGCGCTCCGGCACGCTCGACTTCACCGACAACGCGGTCGACACGGCTTCGGGCGTCATCCGCCTGCGCGCCCTGATCCCGAACGCGGACGGCTTCCTGAAGCCGGGCATGTTCGGCCAGGCCCGCCTGGCCGGCGCCGGCACCTATCAGGCCATGCTGGTGCCCGACGCCGCCGTCGCCACCGACCAGGCCCGCCGCATCGTCTACGTCGTCGCCGCCGACGGCTCGGTCGCGCCCAAGCCGGTGCAGCTGGGTCCGCTGGTCGACGGCCTGCGCGTGATCCGCTCGGGTCTGCAGCCGACCGATCGCGTCATCATCAACGGCGTCCAGCGCATCCAGGCGCCCGGCATGAAGGTGCAGGCCAGCAACGGCCGTATCACGCCGGTGGTCCAGCAGGCGCAAGTCCCGGTGACCCAGGCCGCTCCGGCGTCCACGGCCACCTTCGCCGCCAGCGTCTCGGGCGATTGATCCGACAATGAACATCTCACGCTTCTTTATCGACAGGCCGATCTTCGCGGCCGTGATCGCGGTGTTCATCACCCTGATCGGCGTCTTCGCCTATCCGCTGCTGCCCCTATCGCAGTATCCGGAGATCGCGCCGCCGACGATCACCATCAACGCCTCCTATCCCGGCGCCTCGGCCGAAACCCTGGCCGAGACCGTCGCCGCGCCCATCGAACAAGAGGTCAACGGCGTCGAGGGCATGCTGTATCTGTCCTCCTCGTCCACCTCGGACGGGGTGGCGTCGATCACCGTGACCTTCCAGCCGGGCACCGACCTGGACGCCGCGCAGGTGCTGGTCCAGAACCGGGTGGCCCTGGCCGAACCCCGCCTCCCTGAACAGGTCCGCCAGACCGGCGTGGTCGTGAACAAGCAGGAGAGCGGCTTCCTGATGATCCTGGGGCTGACCTCCCCGGACAAGTCGCTGGATAACGATTACGTCGGCAACTACGCCAACTCGACGCTGCGGGACCGCCTGCTGCGCCTCGAAGGCGTGGGCACCGTCCAGATCTTCGGCGGCGGCAACTATTCGATGCGGGTCTGGATCGACCCGTCCAAGGCCGCCGAACGCGGCCTGACCGGTCCGGACATCATCGCCGCCCTGCGCGCCCAGAACGTGCAAGCCGCGGCCGGCGCCATCGGCCAGCCGCCCTTCCCCACCAACGCCGCGGCCTTCCAGCTGCCGGTGCAGGTGCAGGGCCGTCTCAGCGATCCTGATCAGTTCTCAAACATCGTCATCAAGACGGATGCTCAAGGCCGCGTGACCCGCGTCCGCGACGTCGCTCGGGTCGAGCTGGGCGCCCAGGACTACGGCATCCGCGGCTTCTTCGACGGCGAGCGCGGCGTCGGCATCGCCATCGTGCAGCAGCCGGGCGCCAATGCGCTGGGCACCGCCGAGCGCGTGATGGCCGAGATGGAGGCCGTGAAGGCCGAACTGCCGCAAGGCATGGACCTTTCCGTCGCCTACAACCCGACGGAGTTCGTCGCGGCCTCGGTCGAGTCCGTGCAGCACACCCTGTTCGAAGCCGTGATCCTGGTCGTGCTGGTGGTCATCGTCTTCCTGCAGACCTGGCGGGCGGCGATCATTCCGATCGTGGCCATCCCGGTGGCGCTGGTGGCGACCTTCGCCGTCCAGCTGATGCTGGGTTACTCGATCAACTCGCTGAGCCTGTTCGCCCTGGTCCTCGCGGTCGGCATCGTCGTCGATGACGCCATCGTCGTGGTCGAGAACGTGGAACGCTACATCCGCGAGGGACTGACGCCCAAGGAAGCCGCCTACCGCTCCATGCAGGAGGTTTCCGGCGCGCTGATCTCGATCGGCCTGGTGCTGGTCTCGGTGTTCGTGCCGACCATGTTCGTGCCGGGCATCCCGGGCATCTTCTATCGCGAGTTCGCCATCGTCATCACCACGGCTTCGGTCGTGTCGCTGCTGGTGTCGCTGACGCTGTCGCCGGCCATGGCCGCGCTGCTGCTGAAGCCGCACAAGGAGCATGACACGCATCGCAAGCCGGGCGTGTGGGGTTCGGTGACCTATTACGGCGGTTACGCCGGGCGGAAGTTCAACGAGGGCTTCGACTGGCTGTCGGACAAGTACGGCCGCCTGACCGCCCGCCTGGTGCGGACCGTCGGCATCGTGCTGATCGTCTATGTCGCCCTGCTGGGCCTGACCGGCTGGCGCCTGATGGACACCCCGTCCGGCTTCATCCCCGAGCAGGACCAGGGCTTCCTGATCGGCGTCATCCAGCTGCCCCCGGGCGCCTCGCTGGAGCGCACCGAGGCGGTCATGCGCCGGGCCTCGGATACGATCAAGAAGACCGAGGGCGTGGAAGGCCTTGTCGCCTTCGCCGGCCTGGACGGCTCCAGCTTCTCGTTCGGCTCCAACTCGGCGACCATCTTCGTTCGACTGGACGCCTTCGATGAGCGCAAGAGCGCCGAGCAAAGCGCCGCGGCCCTGGCCGGCGCCATCACCGGCGCGACCATGGGCATCGAGGACGCCAACATCTTCGTCATCGCCCCGCCCGCGGTTCAGGGTCTGGGCAACGGCAACGGCTTCCAGATGATGGTGCAGGACCGCACCGGCGCGGGCTACCGCCCGCTGGAAGGCGCGACCTTCGCCATGATGGGCGCCGCCGCCCAGGCGCCGGACCAGGTGCAGCAGGTCTTCTCGACCTACAACACCGGTTCGCCGCGCATCGCCGCCGACGTCGATCGCGACAAGGCGCTGATGATGGGGGTGCAGCCGTCGGACGTGTTCAACACGCTGGGCGTCTATCTCGGCTCGTCCTACGTCAACGACTTCAACTATCTGGGCCGCACCTTCCGGGTGACGGCGCAGGCGGAACCGACGTCGCGTGACGACATCGCCGACATCGCCAACCTGAAGACGCGTTCGGCCACCGGCGCCATGGTGCCGATCGGTTCGGTCGCCAACCTTCGCGAAGACTCCGGCCCGTCGCGGATCGTGCGCTACAACCTGTTCCCGGCTTCCGAGCTTCAGGGGCAGGCCGCGGCGGGCGTCTCGTCCGGCCAGGCGATCGCGAGCATGGAGCAGCTGGCCGAGGCCACCCTGCCTCCGGGCTTCTCGTACGAATGGACCGGCCTGGCGCTGCAAGAGAAGCAGTCGGCGGGCGGGGCGACCGTGGTGTTCATCATGGCTGTGATCTTCGTCTTCCTGGTGCTGGCGGCCCAGTACGAGGCCTTCACGCTTCCCATGGCGGTCGTGCTCATCGTTCCGATGTGCATCCTGGCGGCCATGATCGGGATCAACATCCGGGGACTGGACAACAACATCCTGGTCCAGATCGGGTTGGTGGTGCTGATCGCGCTCGCGGCCAAGAACGCCATCCTGATCGTGGAGTTCGCCAAACAGGCCGAGGACGAGGGACTGAACCGCTGGGACGCCGCCGTCCGGGCTGCCCAGACCCGCCTGCGTCCGATCCTGATGACCTCGTTCGCCTTCATCTTCGGCGTAGTGCCGCTGATGCTGGCGACCGGCGCCGGCGCCGAAATGCGCCAGTCGCTGGGCACCGCGGTCTTCTCCGGCATGCTGGGCGTGACCTTCTTCGGCCTGATCTTCACGCCCGTCTTCTACGTCGTGATGCGGTGGGTGGCCTCCAAGCTGCCCGGCGCGCCGCAGAAGGAGCGCGAGATCCCCACCACCGGCGGCCTGCCGCCGCATGAAGCCGAGCCCGCCACTCCGCGGCTGGGAGACGCCTGATGATGACCCTGAAACCCTCTCTCCGGTTCCTGACCGCAACCGCCGGAGCCAGCCTTCTGCTGGCCTCGTGCGCGGTCGGGCCGAAGGCGCCTGACGCTACCCTTCCCCCCTCAGCGTCGGGCGCCTTCATCGGGGCCGCCTCACCGGCGGTCTCGGCCAACACCACAGCCCGCGACGACTGGTGGCGGCTGTACAACGACCCGGTCCTGGACGGCCTGGTCGGCGAGGCCCTGGCCAACAACAACGAGCTGGAGGCCGCGGCCGCCAACCTGCGTCGCGTTCGTGCGGCGCTGGGCGAGGCTCGGGTCGGCCGGTTCCCGTCGACGACGACCTCGGCCGGCGTGACCACCGGCCGCCCTTCGGCCGCCACCGTGCCCGGCCTGCCCGCCGGGACCGAGGCGCCCGAGTCCGACACCTACAGCGCCGGTCTGGACGTCTCCTACGAGGTCGACCTGTTCGGCCGCGTGGAGTCGACCATCCGCGCCGCCCGCGCCGACGCTTCCGCCGCCGAGGCCGCACTGAATGTGGTGCGCGTCACGGTCGCGGCCGAAACGGCCCGGGCCTATGCCGACGCCTGCTCGGGCAACGCCCAGATCGCGGTGGCAGAGCGGACCATCACGCTGCAGACCGATACCGTCGGCCTGACCCAGCGTCTGCTGGACGCCGGTTCGGGCAACGGACTGGACGTGGCCCGCGCCCGCTCGGCGCTGGAGTCGACCCGTTCGACCCTGCCGCCCCTGCGGGCTCAGCGGGACGGCGCCCTGTTCCGTCTGGCCACCCTGACCGGGCGCACCCCGGCGGAGACCAGCGAAGCGGCCCGGGCGTGCGCGGCGCCGCCGCAACTGACCCAGCCGATCCCGGTCGGCGACGGCGCGGCCATGCTGGCGCGGCGTCCCGACGTCCGTCAGGCGGAGCGCAACCTGGCCGCCGCGGCGGCGCGGGTGAACGTGGCCACCGCCGACCTGTACCCGCGCATCACCCTGGGCGGTTCGGCCGGGGCGACGGCGCTGGACGCGAGCGGCCTGGGCGACAACGAGAACTTCCGCTTCTCGGTGGGTCCGCTGATCAGCTGGTCGTTCCCGAACGTGTTCGCCGCCCGCGCGCGGATCGAACAGGCGGGCGCCTCCTCGGACGCCGCCCTGGCGACGTTCGACCAGACGGTGCTGGTCGCGCTTCAGGAGACGGAGACGGCCCTGGCCAACTACGCCAACGAGCTGGACCGCCGGTCGGCCCTGCAGTCGGCGCGGGACCAGGCCGCCAACGCCGCCCGCCTGTCGCGCCTGCGCTTCGACGCCGGCGCCGACAGCTTCCTGACGGTGCTGGACTCCGAACGGACCCTGGCCGCCGCCGACGCCCAGCTGGCGTCGTCGAGCGCGCTGGTCACCACCTACCAGATCGCCCTGTTCAAGGCGCTGGCCGGCGGCTGGACCAACGAGGGCTGAGGCTTTCGGACCAGAGTTGGAATGACGAAGGGGAGGCTGGAAACAGCCTCCCCTTTTTCGTGGGCGTGATGTCTCCCCTTTTTCGTGTCTTCAGCGCAGTTCTACGGTCACGTGCCGAAGTTCGTGCACCGGGGTCAGACGGCGATGGATCTCGGAGATGTCCAGCCCGCCGGAGACGACGACGCTGACGATAGCGGCATGGGCGTCAGGACCAATCTTCCAGACATGGAGGTCCGCGATGCGGGCGTCGCCGGGAGTCTCGATCATCTCTCGAACCTCTTCGGCGACATGATCATCGGTGCGGTCCAGCAGGACAGCAGCCGTGTCACGCATCAGGCTCCAGGACCAGCGGGCGATGACCACGGCTCCGACAACCCCCATCGCCGGATCCATCCACCGCCAGCCGAGGAAGAGGCCCGCGAATAGGGCGGCGATCGCCAGCACCGACGTCAGGGCGTCGGCTAGGACATGGAAGTAAGCCGAGCGCAGGTTGTTGTCCCCACCGTGGGCGTGGTGATCGTGAGCATGATGGTCATGCCCGTGATGATGGTGATGGCCACCTCCGGACAGCAGCAGGGCGCTGACCAGATTGACCGCCAGCCCCGCGACGGCGACCAGAATCGCCTCACCGAAGGCCACGGCGGCGGGATCGAACAGGCGGCGCACGGACTCTACCGCGATGCCCAGCGCCACCAGCCCCAGCACCAGAGCCGAAGCGAAGCCCGCCAGGTCTCCAACCTTGCCTGTGCCAAAGCTGTACCGGCGATCATCGGCATGACGGCGGGCGTAGCCGTAGGCGATGGCCGCCACACCGAGCGCTCCGGCATGGGTGGCCATGTGGAAACCGTCAGCCAACAGGGCCATCGAGCCGGTGACGTACCCAGCGACGATCTCCCCCACCATCATCAGCGCCGTCAGAGCCACCACCCATAGCGTGCGCCGGGCGTTGCGGTCGTGCGCTTCGCCGAGAAAGACATGCGGATGGGCATGGCCCTCAACGGACAGGTCGGCATCGGTCATTTGTAGCGTCCCAGAATGGCGACCAGTTCGTCGGCGCCGCGACGGCGGGCGGCCTCGTCCAGCCCCGGCGCGGCCACATGGTGTTCGAGATGGTCGATGATCAGCACCTCCACCAGCCCGCCCAACGCGCCTCGAACCGCTGCGGCCTGCTGGAGCACGGCGGCGCAATCGATATCGGCTTCGATCGCTTTTTCCAGCGCGGCGACCTGACCGGCGATGCGGCGGATGCGGGCGCGGAGCTTTGGCTTGTCGGCGGTCAGATGGCTCATAAATACTCCCCTAGAGTATAAGCTGACCAAGAGTCGACCCAGGCTCCGAACAGCAGAACGCCCCGCCGATAGCTCGACGGGGCGCTTGATCTTTCGGAGGGCTCCTTCGTTAGGCCCGCTTCGCCTTCACCGCCGACGCCTCTTCGCGCGGCAGCACGTGGCGGAAGTGGGTGACCGCGACCGGCCAGGTCTCCAGCAGGCGGCGGGCCAGCGGGGAGCCGGTCTCGACCGCGTGGCGGGTCACCAACTCATGCAGGCGTTGCCCCGCCTCGCCCATGACCACGCCGGTGACAACCGAGGCGCCGCTGAGGCGCTGGTGGGCCGTGCCTTCGGGATCATGGATGAAGGCCTCGCCGCCGCTCATGCCCGCGCCGAAATTCCAGCCGGTCGAGCCCAGCACCACGACGGCGCCGCCGGTCATGTATTCGCAGCCGTGGGCGCCGACGCCCTCGACCACCGCCGTGGCGCCCGAGTTGCGGACGGCGAACCGCTCGCCCGCCGCGCCCGCCGCGAACAGCTTGCCCGAGGTGGCGCCGTACAGGCAGGTGTTGCCGATGACCGCCGCCCCCGCCGCCCATGACGGGGGCCGGACGATGATCTCGGCGCCCGACAGGCCCTTGCCGACATAGTCGTTGGCTTCGCCGTCCAGGATAATGCGAAGTCCCTTCATGCCCCAGGCCGCCAACGATTGCCCGGCCGCGCCGCGCAGGTTGAGGGTCAGGTGGCCGTCGGGCAGGTCGGAGCCGTACGTCCGCACGATGTGGGATGAGATACGGGCGCCGATGGTGCGCTGGGTGTTGGCCACCGAATAGGTCAGCTGCATCTTCTCGCGCCGCGCCAGGAAGGGCTCGGCGTCCAGCACGATGCGGGCGTCCAGCGCGTCCGGCACCGGGTTGCGCGGGGCGTCGGCGGGCATGCGCTGATCGCCCTCGCCCACCCGCACCAACAGGGGGTTGAGGTCCAGGTCGTCCAGCTGGGCTCCGCCACGCGACACCTGACGCAGCAGGTCGGTACGGCCCACCGCCTCGTCCAGCGAGCGCAGGCCCAGCGAGGCCAGGATCTCGCGCGTCTCCTCGGCGATGAAGCTGAACAGGTTCACGACCTTGTCCGCCGTGCCGGTGAACATGGCGCGCAGCCGTTCGTCCTGGACGCAGACCCCGACCGGGCAGGTGTTGGAATGGCACTGGCGCACCATCAGGCAGCCGACCGCGATCAGCGACGCGGTGCCGATGCCGAACTCCTCGGCGCCCAGCATGGCGGCGACGACGACGTCGCGTCCGGTCTTGATGCCGCCGTCGGTGCGCAGGCGGACGTGACCGCGCAGGCCGTTCAGGCTGAGCACCTGATGCGCCTCGGACAGGCCCAGTTCCCACGGCATGCCCGCGTGCTTGATCGAGCCCATGGCCGACGCGCCGGTGCCGCCGTTGTGGCCGGCGACCAGGATGATGTCGGCCTTGGCCTTGGCCACGCCCGCGGCCACCGCGCCGATGCCCGACGAGGCCACCAGCTTGACCGTCACCCGGGCGACCGGATTGATCTGCTTCAGGTCGTAGATGAGCTGGGCCAGGTCCTCGATCGAATAGATGTCGTGGTGTGGGGGCGGCGAGATCAGACCCACGCCCGGCGTCGAATGGCGCATGCGGGCGATGAATTCGGTGACCTTGAAGCCGGGCAGCTGGCCGCCCTCGCCGGGCTTGGCGCCCTGGGCCACCTTGATCTCGATCTCGCGGCACTGGTTCAGATATTCGGCGGTGACGCCGAAGCGGCCCGAGGCGATCTGCTTGACCGCCGAGTTCGGATTATCGCCGTTCGGGCGGGGGCGGTAGCGCTCCGGGTCCTCGCCGCCCTCGCCCGAGACCGAGCGCGCGCCGATGCGGTTCATGGCGATGTTCAGCGTCTCGTGCGCCTCGGGCGACAGGGCGCCCAGGGACATGCCGGGAGTGACGAAGCGCTTGCGGATCTCGTTGACGCTCTCGACCTCCTCGACCGGGATCGGCAGGGCCTCGCGGAAGTCCAGCAGGTCGCGCAGGGCCGTGGCGGGCAGGTCGCGGGCCCGGCGGCTGTAGGCCTTGAAGCGCTTGTAGTCGCCGCGCGTGGTGGCGTCCTGCAGGCGGTGGATCATCTCCGCGTCCCAGGCGTGGGTCTCCTCCCCTGCCCGAATACGGTGGGCGCCGCCGATGCGCAGGCGGGCCTTATCAGCGGAGAAGCCGCGCTGCGCCTTGGCCACCGACGACTGCTCGATACCCGCCAGACCCACGCCCGAGATGCGCGAGGTCATGCCGGGGAAGAATTCGGCCACCAGGGCGCGCGACAAGCCCAGGGCCTCGAACTCGCAGGCGCCGCGATAGGCCGAAATGACCGAGATGCCCTTCTTGGCCAGGATCTTCATCAGGCCCGCCTCGACGGCGGCCTTGTGGTTCAGGCAGGCGTCGCGCAGCGTCAGGCCGGGATAGCGCCCGCCTTCCAGCCGCTCCAGGAAGGTCTCCTGCGCCAGCCAGGCGTTGACCGCCGTGGCGCCGCAGCCGACCAGGACGGCGAAGGCGTGGGCGTCGATGGCCTCGGCCGAGCGCACGACCAGCGAGCAGAAGGTGCGCAGCCCCTCGTCGACCAGACGGCCATGCACCGCCGCCGTGGCCAGGATCATCGGGATGAGCGGCCGGTCCTCGCCCGCCCGCTCGTCGGTCAGGACGATCAGACCCGCGCCGCCCCGGGCCGCCGCCACCGCCTCGTCGCGGATGCGGTCCAGCGCGCCCTGCAGGGCCAGGCCCGCGCGGTCGTCCTCGGGCGGCGCGGCGAAGGTGCAGTCGATCACCGTGGTCGCGCCGGCGCCGACGACATCGAGCATCCGCTCGTACATGCCGTTGGTCAGCACCGGGCTGTCCAGCACGAAGACCTTCGTCTGGGTCTCGTCCTGGGCGAGGATGTTGCCCAGGTTCTTGAACCGGGTCCGCAGGCTCATCGCGCCCGCCTCGCGCAGGGAATCGATGGGCGGGTTGGTGACCTGGGCGAAGGCCTGGCGGAAGTAGTGGGCGAAGGGCCGCGACTGTTCCGACAGCACCGCCGGCGGGGCGTCGTCGCCCATGGAGCCGACCGCCTCCTTGCCCTCGCCCGCCATGGGGTCGAGCAGGGATTCGATGTCTTCCTGGGTCCAGCCGACGGCGGCCTGGAAGCGGGTCAGCGCCTCGCCCGACAGCTTGCGCGGCTCCGGGCCGGGGCCGACCTCGGGCTCCAGCTCGACCATATTGGCCAGCCATTCGCGATAGGGATGCTGGGCTGCCAAGCGGTCGATGGTCTGGGTCTCGTCGTAGAGTTCGCCCGCTTCCAGATCGACGGCGATCATGCGGCCGCCGCCGATGTGCAGGCGGCGCGCGATCCGCTCGTCCGGCACGCCGGTCATGCCCGCCTCGGAGCCGCAGATCAGCAGGCCGTCCACGGTCTCGGCGACGCGCAGGGGACGCAGGCCGTTGCGGTCCTTGCCCGCCACCACCCAGCGGCCGTCGGTGGCGCAGATCGCCGCCGGGCCGTCCCACGGCTCCATGACCGAGTTGCAGTAGGCGTAGAGGGCGCGGTGATCGTCCGAGATCACGCCCTCGATCGGCGCCTCGGGGATCAGCAGGGCCTTGACCATGGGCGCGGGACGGCCGGCGCGGACCAGCACCTCGAAGACATTATCGAGCGCGGCGGAGTCGGAGCCGCCGGCCTGGATGACGGGCTTCACAGTCGCGTCGTCGGCCCCGAAGGCCTCGGCGGTCATGCGGATCTCGTGGCTGCGCATCCAGTTGGCGTTGCCGCGCAGGGTGTTGATCTCGCCGTTGTGGGCCAGCATCCGGAACGGCTGGGCCAGCCGCCATTCGGGGAAGGTGTTGGTCGAATAGCGCTGGTGGAACAGGGCGACGTTGGCCTCGACCCGGGGATCGGTCAGGTCGGGGTAGAAGTCCCCCAACGCCTCGGCCAGCATCATCCCCTTGTAGATCACCGACCGCGCCGACAGGGAGCAGACGTAGAAATGCTGCAGCCCCGCCGCCGTGGCGCGCGCCTCGATGCGGCGGCGCAGCAGGTAAAGGGCGCGTTCCAGATCCTCGCCCTCCAGCCCGTCGGGGGCGCTGAGCATGATCTGTTCGATCTCGGGCCGGGTGGCGGCGGCGCGCTGGCCCAGCACTTCGGCGCGGTGCGGCACCTGACGCCAGCCGTACAGCCAGAAGCCGGCGGCCATGACCTCGCGCTCGACGATGGTGCGGGCCTGCTCCTGCGCGCCCAGATCGACGCGCGGCAGGAAGACCATGCCGACGGCGATGGGGCCGGGACGCGGCTCATGGCCGGCGTCGCGCACCTGGGCCTCGAAGAAGGCGCGCGGCAGGCCGATCAGGATGCCCGCGCCGTCGCCGGACTTGCCGTCGGCGTCCACGGCGCCCCGGTGCCAGATGGCCGACAGGGCCTTCAGCGCCAGATCGACGACCTCGCGGCGCGGCTGGCCGTCGATGGCGGCGACCAGGCCGACGCCGCAGGCGTCGCGCTCGGACGCGGGATCGTAGGCGTGGGCATCGACCAGCTTTTGCCGATCGGCTTCATATTGAACGGGATCAAAGGTCACGCAGCAGCCCTCCGGCGCGAGGACAGCCAGGTATCGATTTCAGCGGCCGCATCCTGACCGTCGCGGACGGCCCAGACGACCAGCGAGGCGCCGCGCACGATGTCGCCAGCGGCGAACACCCCCTCCAGCGTCGTCGCCTTGGTGTGGCCCGCCGTGCGGATGGTGCGCCAGTCCGTCAGGGCCAGATCGGGTTCCTGGAACAGGGCCGGCATGTCCTCGGGCTCGAAGCCCAGCGCCTCGATCACCAGGTCGGCGGGCAGGTCGAACTCTCCGCCCGGGACCGGCTCGACCGACCAGCGGCCGTCGGCGGACTGGGCCGCCAGCGCCATGCGCTGGGCGCGCACGCCGGTGACGCCCGAGGCGCCGCCCAGCACGGCGCGGGGGGCGGCCAACCATTCGAAGACCACACCCTCCTCCTCGGCGTTCTGGGTCTCGCGCGCGCTGCCCGGCATGTTCTCGCGGTCGCGGCGGTACAGGCAGGTGACCGAGGTCGCGCCCTGACGGACGGCGGTGCGGACGCAGTCCATGGCGGTGTCGCCGCCGCCGATGACGACCACCTTCTTGCCCGCCGCGTTCAGCAGGCCGTCATCGAAGGCGGGCACGGCGTCGCCGAAGCCTTTGCGGTTCGAGGCGATCAGATAGTCGAGCGCCGCCACCACGCCGTCGGAGCCGCAGCCCGGGGCGGTCAGGCGGCGCGCCTGATAGACGCCGGTCGCGACCAGCACCGCGTCATGGGCCGCGCGCACCTCGGCGAAGGGTAGGGTCCCGCCGACATCGACACCCAGCCGGAACTCGACGCCGCCGTCGATCAGGCGGTCCACCCGACGCCCGACGACATGCTTCTCCAGCTTGAAACCGGGGATGCCGTAGGTCAGCAGGCCGCCCGCGCGGTCGTGCCGGTCATAGACGGTGACCGTATAGCCCGCCGAGCGCAGCCGGTCCGCCGCCGCCATGCCCGCGGGGCCCGCGCCGACGATGCCGACCGACTGGCCCTTCTCGGCGCGCGGGCGGATCGGATCGACCCAGCCGTTCTCGAACGCCATGTCGCCCAGCCAACGCTCGACCGAGCCGATGGTGACCGTCTCCCAGCCCGACTGTTCCAGCGTGCAGGAGCCTTCGCACAGCCGGTCCTGCGGACAGATGCGGCCGCAGATCTCGGGCAGGGTCGAGGTGGCCTCGGACAGACGCCAGGCTTCCTCCGCGCGGCCCTCGGCGGCCAGCCTCAGCCAGTCGGGAATGTTGTTCTGCAGCGGACAGCCGGACTGGCAGAAGGGCACGCCGCACTGGGCGCAACGGCCGGCCTGGCCCTTGCCGGCCTCGGGGGCGAAATTGGCGTAGATCTCGGCGTGATCCTGCACGCGGTCAGCGGCCGGCGTCTTGGCCGGTCCTGTCCTGGGGACGACAACGAAAGTCTGGTTCACGGACGCCAAGGCAAGCCCTCTTCGCAACTGCACAAGTTGTAGGGTCTTTGGAAAGGGCGCGCAATTTCCATCCGGATTGTGCGCGAAAGGATGAGCTTCAGGAAAAGACAAACCGGCAAGTCCTGCCAAGAAGGCAAGACCTTGCCGGTCGCGGTCGGACGGGAGGGGCGTCCGGAGGTCTAGAAGAGGAATTTGATCGTCGCGACGGCGCGATCGTCCGCCAGCGGCGTGTCGACGTCCGCGCCGTGGTAGCGGCCGTCGAGGATGATCTTGTCCGTGATGGCGTAGGCCACCCCGGCGTTCCACGTCGTGTAGTCGTCGCTCACGTCCAGCGCCTGGTAGCCGACCGCGCCGCTGACGGTCCATTTGGGCGCCGGGGTGAAGCTGGCGTTGGCCTCGACATAGGTGGCCTCCTCGTCCGCGCCGAAGAAGTCCGGCGAGAAGTAGACGGCGGCGCCCAGGGTCACCGGACCGACAGCCCGCGAGGCGGCGGCCTTGACCTCCAGATAGTCGTAGGCGTTGTCGCGGCCGGCGCCGGCGTAGAGATAGCCGATCACTCCGACGTCGACGGCGAACCCGGCCGCCTCGGTGCGATAGCCGGCGTAGACGTCGACCTCGGCGTCAGTGTCGTCGCCGAAGTCGATGTTGGAGGCCCAGGCCCCGGCGTAGAAGCCGGAGGCGAAGGTCACGTCGACGCCGCCCTGCAGCGCCGGATGCTCGTCGGACTGGCTGAAGCCGCGGAAGACATAGTCGGAGGTCACCGCCACGTTCCAGGCCACCTCGGGCGTCTGGGCCTGGGCGGCGCCGGCGGTAGCGAACAGGGCGGCCGCGGCGGCCGCGCTAGCGAAGGCGAATTTCATAGTCGTATCCCCAATGTTCTCGATGTCGGCACGCGAACGCTTACTGGCGGCCCGGCGCGGGGAGAGAGCCCGCGCCGGGGCACACGGGATCAGACGGACTCCAGCGCCTCGCCGTGGAGGTGGGTGTCCAGCCCTTCTTCTTCCGCCGCCGGGCTGACGCGCAGGCCGGTGGTGAACTTGCAGATGATCAGGACGACCAGGGTGCCCACCGCGCTGTAGGCGATGGTCCAGCCCAGGCCGATCAGCTGGGTCATGACATTGGCCCCGTCCGACAGGCTGTTGATCGCGGTGGAGGCGAACACGCCGGTCAGCAGGGCCCCGGCCAGACCGCCCGCGCCGTGGATGCCGAAGGCGTCCAGGCTGTCGTCGTAGCGGAGCAGCTTCTTGATCCAGACCGAGGAGGCGTAGCAGACCGGACCGGCGATCAGGCCGATCAGGACGGCGCCCTTGGGATCCACGAAGCCGGCGGCCGGGGTGATGGCGACCAGGCCGGCGACGATGCCGGACAGCACGCCGATCAGCGACGCCTTCTTCTTCTCGATGACCTCGACGATCTTCCAGGTGATGGAGGCGGCCGCGGCGGCCAGGATGGTGTTGATCAGGGCCACGCCCGCCAGGGCGTTGGCGCCGCCCGCCGAACCGGCGTTGAAGCCGATCCAGCCGACCAGCAGCAGGGAGGCGCCGATCATGGTCAGCACCGGATTGTGCGCCACGATCGGCTCCTTGCCGTAGCCCTTGCGGGCCCCGAGGAAGAGGGCGCAGACCAGACCGGCCACGCCGGAGTTGACGTGCACCACCGCGCCGCCGGCGAAGTCCAGCACCCCGGCCGAGCCGAGGAAGCCGCCGCCCCACACCCAGTGGGCGATGGGCGCATAGACCAACAGCGACCAGAGCGCCGTGAACAGCAGCAGACCGGTGTACTTCAGCCGTTCGGCGAAGGCGCCGGTGACCAGGGCCGGGGTGATGATGGCGAAGGTCAGCTGGAAGGACAGGAAGACGAACTCGGGAATGCCCGGCAGCAGGCTGTGCGCCGTCTCCATGCCCACGCCGTTCAGGAAGACGGCCTCGAAGCCGCCGACGAACTGGTTGACGGTGTCGGCCGGATAGCCGCCCAGGCCGCCCGCCTTGCCGAAGGCGATGGAATAGCCGGCGATGAACCACACCAGGGTCGCCACGGCGAAGACGCCGACGGACTGGGTGATGGTCGCGATCACGTTCTTGCGGCGCACCATGCCGCCGTAGAAGAGCGCCAGACCCGGCAGGGTCATGAGCAGAACGAGGGCCGTCGAGGTGGACAGCCAGGCCGTACCGGCGCCGTCCAGTTCCAGTGGAACCTGGTGCCCGAGAAGCGCGGGCGCCGCCTGGGCCCCCGTCGCGATCACCATGGTCAAAAGGCCGAGCCCAAGAGCCAGGCCGTTGCGAAGTCGAGTCATCTCAATCCCCCAAAAGGACGCCGTTACGCATTTGCGAACTGTTTACCGCACTTGCGAGATACGCAAGTGGGCGGAGGAAGATTCAGGGAAATTTGTTGCGCCCGTAGCGCACCTGAATCCGACATCGGCATTACTGGTGCTTAAATGATGATGATAAGGGACAAAATTACTCACTCTGCAGCCACGCTTGACAATTCGCAGTCGCAGCATTTTTGGGGGATTGACGACAGCGGCCGCGTTCGTCACCGTAAGGACACTCATCAAGACCGGCTGAGGGATAGGCCCTTTGACGCCGGGGCAACCTACCCAGGATCCACCCGATCCTTGGAAAGGTGCCAACTCCTGCGAGGCCTCTTCGGAAGCCGCGAGAGATGAGTGAAGCGACAGGACCCTTGCGGGTCCGACGGACTTCACGGGTCTTTCGTCACAGGTGTTGGTTCGCCCCATCGGTTTCGCTGAGCGGAACCGGAGCGGACAGTGGCGTCCACCGAATGGATCATCGACGAGGCTCCCGGCCGTGACGTGACGGCCGTGATTCCGGCCGACTTCCGGCTGGCCTCGGGCGAGCGTCTGGCGGCGGACACCCTGACGGGACGCCTGCACGGCCCCACGGAGGGTCCTCTGGTGGTGGTCGCCGGCGGCATCTCCAGCGGCCGCTTCGCCGCCAACTGGTGGTCGTGGGCCGTCCGTCACGGCGGCCCCATCGACCTGGACCGCGCCCGCGTGCTGGCCTTCGACCTGCTGCCCGGCAAGACGGATCCGGGCGTCACCATCACCACCGCCGATCAGGCCCGCCTGCTGGTCCTGCTGCTGGACGCGCTGGAGGAGCCGCGCATCGACGCCTTCGTCGGCGCCTCTTACGGCGGCTGCATCGGACTGGCCTTCGCGGCGGACTTCCCCGAGCGGATCGGCGAGCTGGTGGTCATCTCCGCCGCCCACCGCGCCCATCCCGCCGCCACCGCCTGGCGCGGAGTGCAGCGCCGCGTGCTGGCCTTCGCCCGCGACTGCGGCCGCGAGGCGGAGGGCGTTTCACTGGCCCGCGAGCTGGCCATGACCACCTATCGCACCGCCGACGAGTTCGACTGGCGCTTCGCCGGAACGGCCCCGGCGCAGGCCGGCGGCCCCTACCCCGTCTGCGACTATCTGATCGCCCGCGGCGCCGACTACGCCGAGGCCACCAGCGCCGACCGCTGGATCTCGCTGTCGGACTCGCTGGACCGCCACGCGGTCGCGCCCGAGGCGGTGACCTGCCCCCTGACCCTGCTCGGCTTCACCAGCGACCGCCTGGTGCCGATCGAGGACCTGCGCGACCTGGCCGGCCGCGCCCCCGCCCTGCGCCGCTTCGGCGAGGCCGGCTCCATCTTCGGTCACGACGCCTTCCTGAAGGAGCGCGAGCTGGTCGGCCGCACGCTCCACGACGCCCTCTCTCCCCTGTACGCCCGCCAGCCCCGCGAGATCGCCGCATGACCTGTTCCAGTGAAGCCCACCCCTGTACGACCGCCGCCCGGCACGGCGTGAACAACGATCCGGCGCACGGGGCGGTGATGCCGCCGTTGTACCTGTCCTCGAACTACAGCTTCGACGGGCTCGATGGGAAACGGAAGTACGACTACACGCGCTCGGGCAATCCGACCCGGGACGTGCTGGGCGAAACCCTGGCGAAACTGGAAGGCGGCGTCGGCGCGGTGGTGACCGCGACGGGCATGGCCGCGGTGGACCTGGCCCTGTTCTCGCTGGAGCCCGGCGACCTGCTGCTGGCCCCGCACGACCTCTACGGCGGCACCCACCGCCTGCTGTGCGCCCGGGCGCGCCGCAACCATTTCGACGTCCAGTTCGTCGACCAGAACGACCGCGAGGCGCTGGACGCCGCCTTCGCCCTGAACCCCAAGCTGATCCTGATCGAGACGCCCTCGAACCCGCTGATGCGCGTCGTCGACGTGGCGGACATCTGCGCCCGCGCCCACGCCGTCGGCTGCAAGGCGGCGGTGGACAACACCTTCCTGTCGCCGGCCCTGCAGAACCCCATCGCCCTGGGCGCCGACCTGGTGATCCACTCGACCACCAAGTACATCAACGGCCACTCCGACGTGGTCGGGGGCTGCGTGGTGGCCAAGGATCAGGCCGACCTGGAGCAGCTGACCTGGTGGGCCAACTGCCTGGGCGTCACCGGCTCGCCCTTCGACGCCTATCTGACCCTGCGCGGCGTGCGCACCCTGTTCGCCCGGGTCGAGCGTCAGCAGGCCACGGCGGGCCGCGTCGCCGAATGGCTGGAAGCCCATCCGGCGGTGAAGACCGTCAACTATCCGGGTCTGAAGAGCCATCCCGGCCATGAGATCGCCTCGCGCCAGCAGAAGGGCTTCGGCGCCATGCTGAGCTTCGAGCTGGCCGACCTGGACGCGGTGCGGACCTTCGTCGACCAGCTGGAGGTCTTCACCCTGGCGGAGTCGCTGGGCGGGGTCGAAAGCCTGATCGCCCACCCGACCCTGATGACCCACGCGGCCATGACGCCGGAAGCGCGCCTGACGGCGGGCATCACCGACGGCCTGCTGCGCCTGTCGATCGGGCTGGAGCATCCGGAAGACCTGCTGGCCGACCTGTCGGCCGCGCTGGACGCCGTCCTGGTCGCCTCTCCGCTGGAAGCCGAGGCCGCCTGATGACCGCCGCCTCCCTGCCGCTTCCCCGCCCCGCCGCCGGGGCGGACGCCGTCCCGCATGGCGCCGAGGAACCCGTCGCCCTGCTCCAGCTCGACGTCGCCGACGCGGCCGAGGCCGCCAGCGCGGTCTATCGCGAAGTGCGGCGTGGACGCCGGGTCGTGGCCGTCGCCTCGGGCGCCGCGGACGCCGCCGCCCGCCTGGCCGCCGCCCTG
>NZ_JAHFPF010000186.1 GCF_023259385.1 Brevundimonas sp.
GCCGTCGGGCGGGTTGGGTGAGGTTTTAGATGGCCGGTGGCTTCAGCTTCGGACGTGGCGCCAATGGGGGCGGCGACAAGCCGGCCCGGACGCCGTTGCAGCGCGTGCTCTACTGGGGCGCGGTGCTGGGCGTGTGGGGCGTCATCTTCCTGGTCGTCTTCTTCGCGGTGTTCGCCCGCGACCTGCCCGGCACCTCGACCCTCTACAATGTCGATCGCCAGCCCTCGATCACCTATCTGGACCGCAACGGCGCCCTGATCGCGGTGCGCGGCACCCAGCAGGCCCCGCCCGCTGACCTGGACGCCCTGCCCGACTATGTCCCGGCGGCCTTCATCGCCATCGAGGACCGGCGCTTCTACCACCACCCCGGCTTCGACCCGATCGGCATGAGCCGCGCGATCGTGTCCAACATGCGCGCCGGGCGCGTGGTGCAGGGCGGCTCGACCCTAACCCAGCAGCTGGCCAAGAACCTGTTCCTCAGCCCCGACCAGAACATCAAGCGCAAGGTCCAGGAGCTGATGCTGGCGGTCTGGCTGGAGATGAAATTCTCCAAGAAGGAGATCCTGGCCCTCTATCTGAACCGCGTCTATTTCGGCGCCGGCGCCTATGGCATCGAGGCGGCGTCGCAACGCTATTTCGACAAGAGCGCCAGGCAGTTGACCGTCGGCGAGGCGGCGCTGCTGGCCGGCCTGCTGAAGGCGCCGTCGCGCTATTCGCCGGTGTCCGAGAGCGAGCGCGCCGCCACCCGCGCCACCGTCGTGCTCAATGAGATGGTCGACGCCGGCGTGATCACGCCCGAACAGCGCGCCCAGGCGGTGACCGAGCCGGTGCGCGTGTCGCGCACCCTGGCCACCCAGCACGCCCAATACTTCATCGACTGGCTGGACAAGCAGATCCGCGAACTGGTCGGCGAGCCGACCGAGGACATGATCGTCGAGACGACGCTGGACCTGACCCTTCAGACCCAGGCCGAGCGCTCGGTGCGCCGCATCCTGGACCGCGACAAGTCCAAGGGCGTGGAGCAGGCGGCCCTGGTCGCGCTGGACGGTGAAGGCCGGGTGCGCGCCATGATCGGCGGCAGCTCCTACGCCGACAGCCAGTTCAACCGCGCCACCGACGCCCGGCGCCAGGCCGGCTCGGCATGGAAGCCCTTCGTCTATCTGACAGCGCTGGAGAGCGGTTACACGCCCGAGACCCGGGTCAACGACGCCCCGATCCGCATCGGCAACTGGTCGCCGCGCAACTATTCGGGCTCCTTCGCGGGCGAGATGACCCTGGCCAACGCCGTGGCCCAGTCGACCAATACCATCGCCGCCGGCGTCGCCGACCAGATCGGCCGGGACAATGTCGCCCGCACGGCCCGCCGTCTGGGCGTCTCCAGCCGCATCGGCCTGGAGCCCGCCATGGCGCTGGGCGCGGTGGAGGTTTCGCCGCTCGAGATGGCCCAGGCCTATGACGCCTTCTCCAACGGCGGCAAGCGCGTGCAGGCCTATGGCATCAGCCGCATCCGGACCCCGCAGGGCCGGGTCATCTATCAGCGCGCCAGCCGCGCCGAAGGGCCCGCCCAGGCGATCACCAACCCTTACCTCTATTATCTGAACTCGATGCTGCGGGGCGTGATGACCTCGGGCACCGGGCGGTCGGCGGCGATCAGCGGCCGCGACCTGGCCGGCAAGACCGGTACGACCTCGGATTACAAGGACGCCTGGTTCGTCGGCTACACCGGCGGCTTCGTCACCGCGGTCTGGGTCGGCAAGGACGACAACACCCCGATGCGTGGGGTGACCGGGGGCTCGTCGCCCGCCGCCATCTGGAAGGGCTTCATGGAGGCGGCCCTGCCGCGCCTGAACGCCCCCGCCATCCCCAACGGTCCGGCCATGCCAGAGGGCTGGCAGCCGCCCAGCCCGGTCGAAAGCCTGATCGGCCAGATCGGCGACCTGTTCGGCGACAATCCGCCGGGCGACAGCAATGTCGACCCGCTGGACGAGCGCCTGCTGGAGCCGCAGCCGGCCCCGCGTCCCACCGCGCCCAATCGCCCGGAGCAGCAGCCGGTCATCCGCCCGACCCAGCCGCAGCCCCAGCGCGAGGAGCCACGCCCCGAACCGGCGCCCCAGCCCGAGAAGAAGGCCGATCCGCTGTTCTTCTGAGGGTCCCAGACGCCGCCTGAGTGCTTGACCTCCCGGAAGCGCCAGACTTAGGGTTGCGTTTCGACGGGAGAATCATCTCATGCGTGCAGTTCTGCGTGTTTCTGTCCTGGCTCTCGGTCTCGTATCGATGTCGGCGTTCGCTCCGGCGCCGATGGCGTCCCAGCTTCAGGTCAGCCGGTCATCGGCCGTCAGCGCCGATCCGATCTGTGACGAGTATTTCCGATGCGTCGCCCAGTGCCCGATCGAGGACGTGACGGCATGGGAAATCTGCAACAACGGCTGCTACGACCTGTACCCCTGCATTCTGGGGCAATAACGCCGCCGCTAGCGCCCCACCGCGTGTAGCGCGGGGCCGTGGTCCCGCAGCCATTTGCGGAACGGGCGGTGGTCGCCGACCAGCCGCTGCACCACCGACCAGTAGGCCGGGCTGTGGTCCGCGTGGACCAGGTGCGCGACCTCGTGCGCGGCCAGGTAGTCGGCCACGGCGGGCGGGGCCATGATCACCCGCCAGCTGTAGCGGATCGAGCGATTGTGCGGGCTGCAGGAGCCCCAGCGCGACTTGGTGTCGGCGATGGAAACCTTCACCGGGCGCTGGCCGAGGGTGCGCAGGTGATGTTCCGTGCGCTCGACCAGCACCTGCCGCGCCAGCCGCTTGAACAGGTTCTCGATGCGCCGGGCGAACGCCTCGCCCTCGCCGCCGGACTGGATCACCGCGCCGTCCGGGCCGTCGATCAGCCGCGCCGCGCCGGCGCCGCCGACGGCGACCAGACGGGTCGGAACCCCGAACAGGGGAACGACCGCGCCGGGCTCCAGCGGGGCGCCGTCGGGCCGTTCGGCCAACCGCTCGCGCATCCACGCCGATTTGGTGCGGGCGAAGGTCACGACCTCGGCCAGCTTGCGCTCGGAGGGGGCGACCAGCACCGCCTCGCCGGCGCGGCCGTCGATGCGGATCGACAGCCGGCGCGCGCGCGGATTCACCGAGAGTCTGGCGGGGACCCCGACCGCCTCAGGCGGCAGCCGCTGGCCGTTGCGGTATTGCACTGAGGGCCTCGTTGGCCGCGATGAAGTCGCGGACGCGGGGATAGATCTCGTCGCGGAAACGACGACCGTTGAAGACGCCGTAGTGGCCGACCTCGGGCTGGACGTAAAGCACGCGGCGCTCGTCCGTCAGGCTGGTGCACAGTTCGTGCGCGGCCTGGGTCTGGCCGACGCCGGAGATGTCGTCCTTCTCGCCCTCGACCGTCATCAGGCCGATGTCGGTGATCTTGGTCAGGTCGACCTTGCGCCCGCGGTGCTCCAGCAGGCCGCGCGGCAGCAGGTGCTGCTGGAAGACGATGTCGATGGTCTGCAGGTAGAACTCTTCCGACAGGTCCAGCACCGATAGGTACTCGTCGTAGAACTCCTCGTGCTTCTGCGCGCCGTCGCCGTCGCCGGAGACCAGGTCCTGGAAATAGCGCCAGTGGGCGTCGGTGTGCTTTTCCTCGTTCATCGACATGAAGCTGTAGAGCTGCACGAAGCCCGGATAGACCCGCCGTCCGAAGCCCGGATAGGGCCAGGGCACGGTGTGGATCATGTTGGACTTGAACCAGGTGAAGGGCTTTTCCTCGGCCAGCTGGTTGGTGACCGTCGGCGACAGGCGGGCGTCGATGGGCGAGCCCATGAAGGTCATGGAGGCGGGACGGTTGGGATCCTCGTCCTCGGCCATCAGGGCGCAGGCGGCCAGGACCGGCGGACCCGGCTGGCAGACGCCGACGACGTGGGCGCGCGGGCCGATCTGGGCCAGCATGGTGCGGACGTGGTCGATGTAGTCGAAGAAGTCGAAGCGGCCTTCCAGCATCGGCACCTGACGCGCGTTCGACCAGTCGGTGACGTAGACGTCGTGGTCCTGCAGGAAGCCCTCGACCGTGCCGCGCAGAAGGGTGGCGTAGTGGCCCGACAGCGGGGCCACGATCATCACCGCCGGGGCGACAGCCGGCTTGCCGGCGCGCTTAAGGTCGCCGATGTGGCGCGCGAAGCGGACCAGGCGGCACCAGGGCGAGGACCAGACCACCTGTTCAGTGACGCGCACCGGGCGATTGTCGATGGTGACGACGTCCAGACCCCACGACGGCTTGCCGTAGCGGCGCGTGACGCTTTCAAACAGCTCGGCCGAGGCGAACGCCGTACGCCCGATGGCGGTGTCGGCGGCCGGATTGAACGGCGATGTCCAGAAGTCCCGGGCCATCTGGGCCCCGATCCGGTAGGGAGCGGCCGAGGCGTAGGCCAGCTCATGAAGCGTGTACAGCATGCGTGTCCTGAGACGGCCCCCGCCGTGAGTGCGGCAAGGCAACATAGAACGCTTCGCACTGCAAAAAGATTATCGGCGATCACCGAAATCGTGAACGCCGGCCGGGCGGGTGGGGGAAATGAACGACCGAAATTTTTTTTGAGTGCACTTTAGTGCACTTTCCGGCGGTGGAGGCGGGGTGGAGGGACGGCCATGGCGGCACCCTACAGCCCCGCTACGTCACTATCGGACGTATGCTGTCATTAGCCCCGCGCCATGTGGCGTTCGATAATCTCGGCGCCGCGCACCGGCCCGATATCGTGCGCCAGGGACCCGCGGAACCGTCCGTCCGGTCCCATCAGATAGATCACGAGCGAGTGGCTCATGGTGTAGCCCTCGCCCTCGCCGACCTTGCTGTACATGGCGCGGTAGGCGTCGGCGGCGGCGCGGACCTGCTGCGGCGTGCCGGTCAGGCCGACGACGCCTTCGGGGAAGCCGTCCGCGGACAGGTAGTCCTTCAGGGCCTGGGGCGTGTCGCGCTCCGGATCGACCGAGATGAAGACGATCTGCAGGTTCTTCGCCTTGTCGCCCAGCCGGGCCTTGGTGGCCTCCAGCATGGTCAGGGTCGTGGGGCAGTAGTCGGGGCAGTAGGTGAAGCCGAAGAAGACCAGGGTCCATTTGCCGTTCAGGATGGTCTGATCGACCGGCTGTCCATCCTGGTTGACCAGCTGGAACGGACCGCCGACCTGGGCCTGGCCGGTCGAGCCGACTTCAAGCGACTGAGGCGTGGGCGCCTGACGACCGACGACGACCATGGTGACGACCGCGAGCGCCGCGGCGATGGCGACGCAGGCGCCGGCGAAGACGAGGATGGAGCGGCGCGGCATCGCGACCCTTTCGAAAAGGCCCCGAACGAGCCGAACGCGTCTATAGAAGAGCCGTGAGCGCTACAGAAGATCATCCAACGCCGCAGTTCGCCGACGCGCCCGAGGGCGGCGGGCGTTTCGCCAACTGGCGCAATCTGCCGAGACGCAGCCGGGGCCTGTCGCTGCGGACCCTGGTCATCCTGCGCTGGATGGCCATCACGGGGCAGAGCGCGACCATCTTCGCCGCCACCGCCTGGTTCCATTTCGACCTGCCGCTGTGGGGCTGTCTCGCCGCCATCGCGGCCAGCGTGGCGATGAACCTGAACGCCACCGCCCGGCTGAAGCGCAGCGACGGCTCGACGCGCATCCATCTGGGCTTCGACATCCTCCAGCTCTCGGCCCTGCTGGCCTTCACCGGCGGGCTGGAGAACCCCTTCTGCCTGCTGCTGGTCGCGCCGGTGACGGTGGCGGCGGCGTCCCTGCCGGGCCGACAGGCGGTGCTGATGGGGCTGCTGGTGCTGCTGGCCACCGTCTGCCTGTTCTTCTTCTCCCTGCCGTTGCCGTGGCAGGCGGGGACCGAGCTGAACCTGCCGTCGCTGTACAAGATCGGCATCGGCATGGCCCTGACCACGGGGGTGGTGTTCACCTCCGCCTACGCCTGGCGGGTGGCGGCGGACGCCGAGAAGCTGGAGCTGGCCCTGGCCACGACCCAGGACGTGCTGCAGCGGGAACAGCGCATGGCCGCGCTGGGCGGTCTGGCCGCGGCCGCCGCGCACGAACTGGGCACGCCGCTGGCGACCATCCAGGTGGTGGCCAAGGAGCTGTTGCGGGCCTCGCCCAGCGACGGCCCGGCGGCCGAGGACGCCGCCCTGATCCTGCAGCAGGCCGAGCGCTGCCGCGACATCCTGAAACGCCTGTCGCAGCAGCCGGAGGAGGGCGGCATCGCCTTCGCCGAGGTCGGGCTGAAGGCCTTGCTGGAAGAGGTGGTCGAGCCGCACCGGGGGTTCGACCTGGCCTTCGAGGTTTCAGTGCGCACCGCCTCGGGCGAGAAGCCGCCGCGCGTGCGCCGCCTGCCCGAGGTCATCCACGGCCTGTCGACCCTGGTGGAGAACGCCGCCGACTTCGCCGCCGACAAGGTGCGGGTGCGGGCCCTAGTCGACGCGGGCTTCATCGAGATCGAGGTGGTCGATGACGGCCCCGGCTTCCCGGCCGACATCCTGCCCCGTCTGGGCGAGCCCTATGTGACCAGCCGACCGCAGGGCAAGGCGCGCCGCGCCCTCGCCGCCCAGATCGCCGCCTCGGTCGCCGCCGCCGCGCCGGGCCGCAAGTCGAAGAAGGCCGCCGCCGCGATCGCCGCGCCGGCCCCTGAAGAGATCGCCCCCAGCCAGGGCGGCATGGGCCTGGGCTTCTTCATCGCCCGCACCCTGCTGGAACGGACGGGCGGAAAGGTCAGCGTCGGCGCCGGCGACGGCGGCAAGGGCCAGCCCAAGGGCGCCCGTGTGACGGTGCGCTGGCCGCGCCCGGCGCTGGAGGTGGCCTCGTGAGCCGTGGTGTCGCACCCCTCGTCTGAACCTTGACCGCAGGCCAGCCGTTACCGACTTGAGCGGCAGGAGAACGAAGATGTCCGAGACCGAAGCCCGTATCGCCGCACTGGAGGACAAGACCCTCCTTCTGCTGGACGACGACAACGCCCTGCGCACCCGGATGGGCCGCGCGCTGGAAAGCCGCGGCTTCGTGGTGACCACGGCCGGATCGGTGGCCGAGGCGACCGACGCCCTGCGCGCCTCGCTCCCCGCCTTCGCCGTGCTGGACATGCGGCTGGAGGACGGCAACGGCCTGAAGGTGGTGGAGATGATCCGCGACCGCCGCGAGGACGCCCGCATCGTCATGCTGACCGGCTACGGCGCCATCGCCACGGCGGTCGCGGCGGTCAAGGCCGGCGCCGTCGACTATCTGTCCAAGCCCGCCGACGCCGACGACGTGGTCAAGG
>NZ_JAHFPF010000187.1 GCF_023259385.1 Brevundimonas sp.
GAACGGCTTGGTGGTCTGGTACGACCGCGCACCGTCGTCGTAGGTGAACTTGATCGTGTCCTCGCCCGAGCCGTGCAGGATCGCGTCTTGCGTCTTCTTCGGCAGGTCCTTCCACTTGGCGTCGAGGGTGAACTTGTAGTGCTTGCCGAGCGCTTGCAGGGTCTGGATGTAATAGGGCGACGACGATTTTGCCCACGGTGCGATGGCGCCCGCGCGCAAGCTCTTGTCGCGGTCGGGGATGACCAGGTCGGCGTCGATGTGCTGCTCGACGCCGAGCCCGCCGCAGGCCGGGCAGGCGCCGAACGGGTTGTTGAACGAGAACAGCCGCGGCTCGATCTCGGCGATGGTGAAGCCGGAGACCGGGCAGGCGAACTTCTCGGAGAAGGTGATGCGGCGCGGGCCAGTCTCGCCTTCCATGGTGTTGGCCCACTCGGCCACGGCGATGCCTTCGGCCAGGCCCAGCGCGGTCTGCAGGCTGTCGGCGTAGCGGCTCTCAAGCCCCTGTTTGGTGACGATGCGGTCCACGACGATGTCGATGTCGTGCTTGAACTTCTTGTCCAGCGCCGGGGCGTCCTCGATGGCGTAGAACTCGCCGTCGATCTTCACGCGCTGGAAGCCCGAGCGCTGCCACTCGGCCATCTCCTTCTTGTACTCGCCCTTGCGGCCGCGAACGACCGGAGCCAGCAGCAGGATGCGCTCGCCGTCGGCCAACGCCGTCAGCTTGTCGACCATCATGGAGATGGTCTGGCTCTCGATCGGCAGGCCGGTGGCGGGCGAATAGGGCACGCCGACTCGCGCCCACAGCAGGCGCATGTAGTCGTGGATCTCGGTCACCGTGCCGACCGTCGAGCGCGGGTTCTTGGACGTCGTCTTCTGCTCGATGGAGATGGCCGGCGACAGGCCCTCGATCAGGTCCACGTCGGGCTTGCCCATCAGCTCCAGGAATTGGCGGGCGTAGGCGCTGAGCGACTCGACATAGCGGCGCTGTCCCTCGGCGTAGATGGTGTCGAAGGCGAGCGAGCTTTTGCCCGAGCCGGACAGGCCGGTCATGACCACCAGCTTCTCGCGCGGAATGTCGAGATCGACGCCCTTGAGATTGTGTTCGCGCGCGCCGCGCACGCGGATGAAGTTGTGCTTTTCGGTCATGGAATCCGGGAACGCGGAGAGGGCCGGGCAGGGTCCGGCGCGACAACGCTATATGGGGGATGTTTCGCTGAGATCAGCAAGAACATTATAGGAACTGGCGGCCGCCGGCGCCAGACTGCTGACAGCAGGTGGCAGCAGTCCTCAATCCCGGGGCGTCCACGGCCGTCGGTAGCGCTCGCCGGACCCCAGCAGGACGCTGTTCGCATTGGCCACGCCCAGCTCCAGGCTTTCGGCGATCCGGCGCGCCCGTTCCATGAAGTGGGCGGCTGCGACGGGCGGGCAGACCTCCCGCGTCGTCTCCTCGAACAGGGCCAGCCAGCGGTCAAAATGCGTCGCATCGATGGGCAGGGGCAGGTGCTTCGGCATCGGGCGGCCCTGATAGACGCCGGTCGACAGCGCCACCGACGACCAGAACAGCTTCATCTGCGCCAGGTGCGGGTCCCAGTCCTCGACCCGGGCGGCGAAGACCGGGCCGATCAGGGCGTCGTCGCGGACCTTGCCGTAGAAGGTCTCCACCAGCCGGTCGATCATGGCCTCGTCGATGCCGGTCTCGGCGCGGATGCGGTCCGTCGCGGCCTTGCGGCGGGCGGCGAAGGCTTCAGCGGTGTCGGCGTGGGTCATGGCGATCCTCTAGGCCGCCCGAGCCGGCCCGGCCAGACCGTGCGACCCCGCGTCAGTCGGCGATCAGGAAGTCGCCGGCGTTGAACGTCAGGACGCAGCGGGGATCGCCGCCGGACGCATCGACCGAGCAATAGTCGACCCCGACCAGGTTCTTCTGGACCCGGGCGGTCGAGCGGGCGCTGCGACCGTCCTGGGCGAAGCCGGTTCCCATCGCCGTGCTGTGCGGACCCAGGGCGTCATAGAAGCTCCGGGCGAGGGGGCCGGTGCAGGTGAACAGCAGCAGTTCCTCGCCGCCGTCGATCACCTGCCGGTAGGCGCCTGAGCCCGCCGCCTGGCGAATGCACTCGGCGTAGAGGCGGGCGTGGGGTCCGGTGGGCTGTTCCGCGAGCGGGGCGTAGTCGGGCGAGACCGGAGGAACGGCGTCCGGCGTCGCATGAGCACAGGCGGCGGCCGAGAGCAGGGTCGCGGCGACGGCGAGGCGGGCGAAAAAACGCATGGAAGGTCCTCCAGACCCCCAGCCTTTCACGGTCTCGTCAGCGCCGCCAGAGCGGAAAGGGGTTGCGTGCGGGGCTCCGGGCGCCCATCCTCTTGGCTTCGAGTGAGTTCACTGGAGGCCCGACGATCATGATCAGCACGCTGGAAATCGGTTTCGCCCTTTCCGCTCCTCTGCTGCTCGTGCTCGCCTATGTCCTCGCTCCCAAGCCGAAACCCGTCCGCATCCGCACTCGTGACGCTCGATCGCGTCGCGGCCCGAACGCCTGACGGTTCCACCCTATTTTCTGATCTGAGCCTCGTCTTCGGGCGGGAGCGCACCGGACTTGTCGGCCGCAACGGCTCGGGCAAGACCACGCTGCTGCGCCTGATCGCCGACATGTCCGCCCCCGCCGAGGGCGCGATCAACCGCGTCGGAACCGTCGCCTGGCTGGAGCAGCGCGGCGAGCCCGCGCCCGGCGAAACGGCGGCGGAGACGCTCGGCGCGGCCGCCGCGCTGGCCGTGCTGGCGCGCATTCTGGCGGGCGAGGGGACGGCGGACGATCTCGACGCCGCCGACTGGACGCTGGAGAGCCGTATCGGCGAGGTCCTGGCGGAGGTCGGGCTGCAGGCGCTGGATTTGTCGCGCGAGACGGCCTCGCTGAGCGGCGGCGAGCAGACCCGGCTGCGGCTGGCCGCCCTGCTGCTGGATCCGCCGGACCTGCTCTTGCTGGACGAGCCGACCAATCACCTGGATCGTGACGGACGCGAGCGCATCGCCGAGGTTCTGGGCCGCTGGCCCGGCGGCGTTCTGGCGGTGAGCCATGACCGGGCCCTGCTGCGCCGGATGGACCGCATCGTCGAGCTGTCGAGCCTCGGGGCCGCGGTCTACGGCGGCGGCTACGATCTCTACGCCGAACGCAAGGCCGCCGAGCGCGCCGCCGCCGAGCGGGATCTGGACGCGGCCGGGCGCGAGGCGGCCCGCATCGCCCGCGAAGGTCAGAAGGCCGTCGAGAAGAAGGCCCGCCGCGATCGGGCCGGCCGCGCCTTCGCGATGAAGAAGTCCGAGCCGAAGATCCTGCTGGGGGCCATGGCCGAGCGGGCGGAGAATTCCGGCGCGCGCGAGAACCGGCTGGCCGAACGCCGGGCCGAGGCCGCGGAGGCGGACCTGGCCGCCGCGCGCGAGAAGGTGGAGCGGGTACGGGCGCTGGATATTCCGATGCCGCCGACGAGGCTGGCGGCGGGACGGACGGTGCTGGAGCTGGACGCCGTCGCCTGGGACGCGCCGGGCGGACGGCGGATCGTGGGGCCGGTTTCGTTGAAGCTGACGGGGCCTGAGCGGGTGGCGGTGACCGGCGCGAACGGCGCGGGCAAGTCGACCCTGCTGAAGCTGATCGCGGGGACGCTGGAACCGACCTTGGGCCGGATCGCGCGGCCGGTGACCGCGGCCCTGCTGGATCAGGAGGCGGCCCTCCTGCACCCGGACGAGACGCTGGTGGAGGCCTATCGCCGGATCAATCCGCAGGCGACGGCCAACGACGCCCATGTGGCGCTGGCTCGGTTCCTGTTCCGTAACACGGCGGCGCAACGGACGGCGGGAACGCTGTCAGGCGGCGAGCGGCTGAGGGCGGCGCTGGCCTGCGTCACCGGCGGCGTCCGTCCCGCGCAGCTGTTGATCCTCGACGAACCGACCAACCACCTCGATCTGGACTCGGTCGCGGCGGTGGAGGCCGCCCTGCGCGGCTATGACGGCGCCCTGGTCGTGGTCAGCCACGATCCGGACTTCCTGGACGCCGTCGGGATCGAGCGGACGCTGGCGCTTTAGCCCCAGCCGGCGACCTCGCCCTTGCGGCGGGCGGGCGTCGCGGGCGCGGCGGCGACCGGAGTCTCGGTCGGACGGCCGAACAGCCAGCCCTGGCCGAAGTCGACGCCGAGCGACTTTATCGCCGCCGCCTGCCCCTCGGTCTCGACCATCTCTGCCACGGTGGCGATCTTCAGGTCGCGGCACAGGCCGACCAGATGGGTGGCCAGGGTACGGACCTTGGCGTCGGTCTCGATCTCGCGCACGAAGCCGCCGTCCAGCTTCAGGATGTCGATCGAGAGCTTGTGCAGATAGGTCAGGGAGGCCGAGCCGACGCCGTAGTCGTCCAGGCAGACCTTGATGCCCGCCTCGCGCAGGCCGGCCAGGCGCTGGTTGGCGCCGTCCAGATCGACCACGTCGGCCGTCTCCGTGATCTCGACCATCAGCCGCTTGCGGATGTCCGGGGCCGCGGCGGTCATGCGCAGCAGGCCCTCGACATAGCGGCCGTCAGCCAGCGAGGCGCCCGAGACGTTGATCGCCGCCTTGACCAGGCCGAACCCGGGGCGGCGCAGCTGGGTCAGGGCCTTCTCCGCCACCGCCAGATCGAAATCGTCGATCAGGCCCAGTTCCTCGGCCATGGCGATCGGACCGGTCGGGGCGGAGGCCGCGCCGCCGAAGCGGCTCAGGGCCTCGAAATGGTGCACCGCCCGGCTGTCCAGAGCGACGATGGGCTGCCAGACGAGGCTGAAGTCGCGGCTGCGCACGATGGCGCGGAAGCGGTCGGCGTCCTGCACCGTGCGCTGCAGGCGGGCGCTGAACCGGTCGCCGGCGGCCGCGCCGTCCTTCAGGCAGTCCTCCAGCGCGAAGCGCAGGGTGCGCACGGCGACGGCGGCCTCGGCCCGACCGATCTCGGCGCGAGTGGCGACCGGCGACAGGTTCACCCCCTCGGCCAGGCCCATGGCGCGGATTTCCTCGGCCAGGTCGACGATGTCGGCGGAGTCGCGCATCAGGGCGAAACGGTCGGGAGCCAGGCGGGCCGCGCTGATCCCGCCGATGGAGGCCAGCTGCAGCCGCGCCTCGATCCGCGCGCCGGCCTTGCGGTGCGGCTCGTCCAGCGCGCCCAGTCCAGGGATCTCAAGGAAGTCGACGGACAGTTCCGGACCGGTGCCGCCGACGGCCAGCAGGGCGCCGAGCCGCTTCAGCAGCCCCCGCGCGTCCAGCAGCGGCTCGGTCTTCGGCGCGACGGCTTGGTAGGCCGCCCCTTGCCAGGCCATGGCGCAGGAGACGAAGGGAGCGAGGTCGGGCAGCAGGAAGGCGCGCAGGACGGCGCGGCGGACCCGATCCTCGCCGGCCAGAACCTCGACCTCGATCGGCGCGGAGCGCACGCCTGGCTTCAGGGCGGCCAGGGCGGCGTTCACGTGCTCAAGGCAGGACTTGCCGAGCAGGGCGCTCAGCCCCTGGCCGGTCCATGCGGCGGCCGGATCGACGCCCGCGACCGGACCCACGCCGATGGCGAAGGTGATCTTGTCCCGATCAAGCTCAAAGAGCACGTCGGAGGAGGCGAAGGCCATGCCGAGAAGGCGCGATTTGATCGTCATTCCGGAGATCTAACGCGCACGACGTTAAAGCCGCCTTTGCACGAACGCCGTTTTCAGGCCGTCCGGTTCAGCGCCACGGCGCGGCCGTCGCCCGCGTTCGCGTGACCCGACGCGCTATAGGCGGAAGGGGAGCCGCGCTGGCTGGCGACCTCGGCGGCGATCGTCTTGACCAGGCCTTCGGAGATGACCCGGGCGGCCTCGACGGCGTGGGCGTGGCGCGACAGCACGGCCTCGAACAGCCGGGTCGCCTTGATCAGGGCGTCACGGAGCGGGGCGGGCGCGGCGGCGATGGCGGTCGGATTGGCCTTCAGCTGGGCCGACTCGCGGCGGTAGGCGTTGGCCAGTTCCTGGGTCGCGGCGACCGTGGCGGCGGCGTCCTGCGGCCGGCGCGCCTCGAAGGCCTTCGATTCCTCGATGAGGCAGGCGGTCAGCCGCTCGGTCAGGTCGGTCATCTGCCGAACCCGGGCGGTGGCGTTCACGACTTGAGATTCGGTCATTGTCCCTGTTCCTGCATCTTCAGCATCTGCGCGACGACCTGATCGGCCAGGCCGATGCCGCCCGCCTTGACGGTCTGTTGGGCCATGGCGTCGATCATGAAGCTGCGCCACTGGCCCTCGGCCTCGCCGCCACCGCCGATCCCGTCGGTCTTCAGGCCCTCGAACATCGGCTTGAGCATCTGCGACAGGAAGGACGCCTCGAACTGTTTGGCGGTCTCGCGCATCCGGGCGGTGACCTGCGGCGCGGCCGCGGCGGTCGTGGGCAGGGCGGAGGAGACGGTCAGATCGGTCATGCTCACATCACCTCGATGTCTGCTTGCAGCGCCCCGGCGGCCTTGATGGCCTGCAGGATGCTGATCATGTCGCGCGGGCTGACCCCCAGGGCGTTCAGGCCGTTGACCAGGCTGGAGAGCGAGGTTCCGCCGCCCAGCATGCGCATCTGCACGCCGCGCTCTTCCTCGACGGAGACGTCCGACTGGGGCACGACCACGGTCTGGCCGCCGCGGCTGAAGGGCTCGGGCTGGCTGACTTGCGGGTTCTCCTGCACGGAGACGGTCAGATTGCCCTGGGCGATGGCCACGGTGGAGACCCGCACGGCCTCGCCCATGACGATGACGCCGTTGACCTCGTCGATGATGACCTTGGCCGGGGCGTCGACCTGGACCGGCAGGTTCTCGATCCGGCTGATGAAGCCGGCCATGCCGAAGCCGGTCGGGGCGCGCAGGGCGACCACGGAGCCGTTCTCGGCCAGGGCCGTGTTCGGATAGGACTGGTTGATCGCGGCGGCGACCCGCTGGGCCGTGGTGAAGTCGGGATTGCGCAGCGTCAGCCGCACCTCGTTCATATTGGCCAGTTCGAAGCCGGTCTCGCGCTCGACCGTGGCGCCCGAGGCGATTCGTCCGGCGGTCGGCACGCCGCGCGTGACCGACGAGCCCGAAGCGCCCGATGCCGAGACCGAGCCGGTCTGGATCGAGCCCTGGGCCACCGCATAGACCTGACCGTCCGCGCCCTGCAGGCCGGTGACGATCAGCGCTCCGCCCAGCAGGCTCTTGGCGTCGCACATGGAGGAGACGTTCACATCGATGCGCGCCCCCGGGGTGGA
>NZ_JAHFPF010000188.1 GCF_023259385.1 Brevundimonas sp.
CGAAGGCCAGCATGATGCCGATCATGGCCAGGCCCAGGATCAGGGCGTCCGCCATGTTGCCGACGACGTCGAGCGGATTGTCGACCGGCGCGGGCGTCTCCCCGAGCGCCTTCACGATCTCCCAGCCCTGGGCGAGGATAGCCCCCGGATTGAGGAACTCTTGCCGGCTCAGGGAGCCGCCGCCAGCCGTCAGCCCCAGCTCCAGAAAGCCGGCATAGAGGGTCTCGGACAGCCGCTGCCAGTCGTTGATCAGCCAGGCGAAGGCGCCGATCAGCAGCACCTTGCCGAAGCCCGAGGCCAGCACCTCCCGGTTGGAGGACAGCGCCCACTGGATGCCGGTCAGGGCGACGACCAGGACGATGAGCAGGCCGAACACGCCGTTGACCGAACCCTGGAGGGCGTCGAACCCGGCCGAGATGGTGTCGGAAAACACCACCATCAGCTCGTTGGGCGTTTCCACTCCGACCGTCATCGCCCCGCTCCCTCAGTCGTTCGCGTGAGACAAGGGATCGAAGCGCGGCGCGGCCGGCGCGGCGGCCTGACGGCCCCACCGCTGGCGCCGGGCGGCGTCTCCGGAGGCGCGGTCCGCCGCGTCGCGCGCCGTGGCCTCGGCCATCAGCCGGGACTGGGCCAGCATGATGGTGCGCAGCGCCGCCAGGTCTTCGGCCAGCACGGCCAGAAGCTGGTTGGACGACTGGACCGCCGCCGTCTGGCCGGTCGCCGCCTGGCTGGCGGAGAGCGCCCCGGCCAGCCTCTGCGACCGGCCCTGCCCCAGCCGTTCCAGCTCGGCGGCCGTCCGCGCCACGTCCTCGGCGGTGCGCCGGGCGTTGGCCGTGCGCGCCTCGCCCTGCTCCAGCAGGCTCAGCATGTCCGAGCCGGACAGATCGTCGGGGTACAAACTCCGGAACTGCTGCTCCAGACCGCTGACCGAGCTGGCGATCCCGCGCGCCGTCCGCGCCAGCTCGGCCATGTCCCGCAGCGACTGGCTCGACTGCGTCAGGTGGCTGTAGGGCGAGGCCGCCAGACTGCGCGCCTCGTTGGCGAGGCTCTCGAGCTGACGCGCCGCCTGCAGCGCGTTTTCGATGTGATTGCGCGGGTCGAACACCACCTGCTGGGCCGGCGCCGGCGTGGCGCCCAGCAGGCTGACGGCGACGAGGCCGACGGCGACGATCTGGATGGACCTATTCGGCCGCGAGCGGGCCGGCGAAGGCGTCGAAAACGGAATCCACATTTTGCACTCCCTTGGCTTTGAGGAAATCGCGGGCGAAGCCGCCCGGTCGACAGTCGTCAGGTCCCGATCGCTCCAGCAGGGTGTCGATCAGGGTCTGGTCTTCCGGCGCGCTCGAGCCGCACAGTGCCAGGGCCACGCCGGTCAGGCGCAGGTCGAACAGCCGCCGGCCGCGCGGCTGGCGCCAGTAGTAGGCCCGCTTGGGCGTGGCGAAGGCGATCAGTTCGAGCTGACGCCGGTTCAGACCGAAGCCCCGGTAGAGTTCGGCGGACGACGGCTCCAGCGCGCGCGGATTGGGCAGGAAGACCTGGGTGGGGCAGCTCTCGATCAGACTGGCCGAGATCGAGGAGGCCGCCACGTCGTCCAGGCTCTGGGTGGCGAACACCACGCAGACCCGCTTCTTGCGCAGGGTCTTCAGCCATTCCCGTATCCGGGCCGCGAAGGCGGTCTCGCCGAGGAACAACCAGGCCTCGTCCAGGACCAGCAGGGTCGGCCGGCCGTCGAAGCCCTGTTCGAGATGGTGGAAGAGGGCCGAGAGCACCGGCGCCACGGCTGACGGAGTCCCCATCAGGGACTCCAGCTCGAAGGTGTCGAACCGGGTGGGCGCCAGGGTCTCCCCCGCCCCGTCCAGCAGCGCGCCGTGCGGCCCCTTCAGGGTCAAGGGCTCCAGGGCGGCGGCGACCACCTTGTCCTGAACCAGGGCGCAGAACACCGTCAGCGTCCGCTGCGCGACCGGCGCCTCAGAGAGCGCCGACAGCGCCACCCAGATCTCTTCCCTCACCCGGGGGACCGGCTCCAGCCCGGCCAGGCGCACGGTCTCGGCGATCCATTCCGCGGCCCAGGCCCGCTCGTCCTCCCGGTCGATCCGGGCCAGCGGCTGGAGCGAGAACCGCGCCCCGGGCTCCAGCGCCCGCCAGCGGCCGCCGGCCGCGAGCGTCGCCGCGCGCGCCGACCGGCCCTTGTCGAAGAAGACCACCCGGGCGTCCCGATAGCGGAACCATTGCAGGGCCAGGAAGGACAGCAGGGCGCTCTTGCCCGATCCGGTCGGCCCGACGACCATGGCGTGGCCGACGTCGCCGACATGCAGCACCAGCCGGAACGGCGTCGCGCCGGTCGTGCGCGCCGTCGCCAGCGGCGGCCCGTCCAGGTTGGCGTCCCCGGCCGGCCCCGCCCAGACGGCGGAAACTGGCAGCAGATCGGCCAGGTTCAGCGTCGAGACCAGGGGCCGACGCACGTCGGCATAGGGCTCGCCGGGCAGAGAGCCCAGCCAGGCCTCCACCGCATTGAGATCCTCGATCCGGGCCACCAAGCCCTGGGCGTTCAGCGCCGCCTCAATCGCGCGGGCCTTGGCCGCCGCCCCCGCCTCGCTGGCGTCCAGAACGGTGACCGTCAAAGTCAGATACCCGAAGGCGCAGGACTCCGCGCCGAGCGCCGCCAGGGCGCCGTCGCACTCTTCGGTCTTGGACGCCGCATCCGTATCGAGAAGCGGCACCTCCTCCTTGGTGATGGCCTCGCGCAACAGGACGCCGACGCCCTTGCGCTTGGCGAACCAGCGCTTGCGCAGTTTGACGATCTCCCGCTCGGCTTCCGGCTTGTCGAGGCCGATCCAGCGCGCCGTCCAGCGGTATTCGAACGGCAGGGCGCCGAGCGCATCGAGCAGTCCGGGCCGGGTCGCCGACGGCAGACCCCGCACCGAGACCACCTTGAGCCAGCGATCGCCGAGACGGGGCGCGACCCCGCCCGTCAGGCCGGCGTCGGCGAGCCAGGCGTCGAGGAACATCGGCGTCTCCGGCGGCCGGACCGGAAAGGGCCGGGGCGAGACGCTGTCATGCAGCCAGGTCAGAAGGTCCGCGTCATCAAGCCGTTCGATCTCCGGCAGGGCGTCGGACAACAGGTCGAGCGTCGTATCGGCTTCGCGGCCGAAAGCCTCCAGCGACACCCGCCAGTCGTGGCCGCCGCTGGCCAGACCGTCGAACAGCCAGCGCTCCATGCGGCGGGTTTCGTCTGCGGGCGGCAACCAGGTCAGGGCCAGCCGGAAGTCCGTCTCGAAGGCGGGATCGGCGGTCTCGAAGCGGCTGCGTCGTTCCGCGTCGAGCAGCCAGGCGACCTCGAGGTCGAAGGCGCTCTCCGGATAGGCCGTCGCGGGACGGCGGCGCGCCTCCATATGCAGACACCAGCCCGATCCCAGCCGCTTCAGGGCGTTGTTGAGCCGCGCGCGCACCGCCATCAGCTCGTCCTCGGTCGAGGACTCCAGGTCGGGCCCGCGAAACCGGAAGGCGGCCAGGAAGGACCCGTCCTTGTTCAGGACCACCCCGGGCGCGACCAGCGCGGCCCAGGGCAGGTGGTCGGCCAGGACGGCGGGACGGCGGCGATGTTCGTCGAGGAACCGCATCGCGCCCTCACCCGTCCAGATGACCGGGCATCGCCAGATGCCGGCGCAGAACATCGAAGAACCGTGGGTCGGACCGCGCCGCCCACAGGCCGATCGCATGGGCGACAGCCCACCACAGCAGGCCCAGCCACCAGATCCGCAGCGCCAGGCCCAGCACCAGGGCGATCGTGCCCATGGCGATGGCGTAGTCGCGCGGCATGCCGGCCATCAGCACCGGTTCGGCCAGGGCCTGGGCCACCGGCAGCTCCCACCCGTCCGGCCGCGGCTCCATCACCCGATCTCCGCGCCGCCGGCGAAGCCGAAGAAGTCGAGGAAGAAGGTCGAGGCCGCGAAAGCGATCGACAGGCCAAACATGATGCCCAGGCCGCGCCGCATCGAGGAGCCGTTCTCGCTCATGGCGATGCCGGCGCCGAAGACGACCACGGCCACGACGGCGGCGGCCTGGACCACCGGTCCGGTGATCGATTGAACCACCTGCTGCAGCGGCCCTTCCCACGGCATGCCGGAGCCTCCCGCAAGGGCCGGTCCGGCCAGCATCAGGCCACACGTCATCGCTGCGCCGAACAGGCGGCGCCCAGGTCTCCATTGCATGATCTGCTTCCTTTGTTTCAGCGCAGGTCACCGCGCCGCGACTCATTGCAAGCAAATAACTCTACTGGCTGTCAACAGTATTATTCGTATAATTTCAACGACTTGTATGAGACTTGCTGACGACTTGTCTTAACTCCCGAAACAACTTGAATCACGTCGCGGCCCGTGACCTTCGCCAACTCGCCGGACGACTTGCGTCGACGTCCGCCCGAACCGCCTCGGAGCCGCGATTCTTGAAGATCGGAGATGTCGGGATATCGGCCGCGGACGTTCGGCCCGCCCTGATCTCGCCGGAATCGCCCAACCTGGAAGCCCGGCGTCAGGCGAGAGGCGTCAGCAGATACCGGTCGTCCTCCAGGCCGTCGACGGCCAGCACGGCCTCCACGCGCCGGCCTTCGGCGGTGCGCCGGATGTGGACGATCCGGTCTGTCGCCTGGGCGATCGCGCGCCGGGGCGGCTGGGCGACCACTTCGCTGAGCAGGTCTTCCACCCGCCGCAGGACATCCCCGGCCGAATTGGCGTGGATCGTCGACAGACCGCCGGGGTGGCCGGTGTTCCAGCTCTTCAGCGTCTCGAGCGCGGCGGCGCCGTCGCGCATCTCCCCGACCACGATCCGGTCCGGCCGCATCCGCAATGCGTCCCGGACCAGATCGACCACGCCGATGGCGACCGGCGCGCGCCGGGTCAGCACCGCCACCACGTCCCAGGCCGAGCACTGCAGTTCCGGCGTATCCTCGATCAGGAAGACCCGGTCCCCGGCGAAGGCGGGTTCGGCGAGCACCGCATTGGCCAGGGTGGTCTTGCCCGATCCGGTCCCGCCGGAGATGAGGATATTGCGGCGTTCGGCCGCCGCCTGTCGCAGCGCGTCCGCCTGGGCCTCCGTCATCACGCCGTCGCGGACATAGTCGGCCAGCCCCCAGATCACCGCGGGGCGTTTGCGGATCGAGAAGGCCGGCGCCGCGACGATCGGAGGCAGCAATCCCTGGAACCGTTCGCCCGTCCCCGGCAGGACGCCGGACAGACGCGGATCCTCGCGCGCCACCGTCTCTCCGACATAGTCGGCGATGAGCTTGATGGCGCGCTCGCGCGCCTCGGGCGAGAGGGACTGGCCGGTGTCCTGACGCCCCTCCCCGCTCCGGTCGAGCACCAGGCGACCGTCCGGGTTGGCGAGGATCTCCACCACTGCCGGCTCCTCCAAAGCGGCGAGGACCGTCGGTCCCAGGGCATGCCGCAGGGCCTCCAGCTTGCGCTCGGCGACGATCGGGTGGGTCGCCATCAGTTCGGCGGGTCGAACGAGCGGGGCTCGCGCGCCGGTCCGGGCGCCGCGTCGCGATCTGACCGGCCCGCGACGATCCGGGCCGCCGTGGCGTCGAGCAGCCGCTCGATGCGCCGGTCCACCGCCGCCTGCACCGTCGGATCCTGATCCACCACCGCGTCCGGCAGGCGCAGGAAGAAGGCCCGCGCCACCTCGATCAGCAGTTCCTGGACGATCTGCATGTCGCGCGCCGTCGATCGCATGTGGTCGCGCAGCGATCGTTCGAGCTGCAGCAGGCGATCCTCGGGATCGGCCTGCGGGCTCTTGAGCAGGCCGCGCGCAATGGCGCGTCCCGCCGCCTGACTCAGGGGCATCCGCCCGCTGCGCGCCTCCCGGTTCAGGCCCGAGACGATCTTGGGGTCGTTGAGATAGACCTGCACCCGGCTGGTCTGGCGGTTAGTCCTGGCCATCGCTCAATCCTTGAAGTTGGTCGAGGGCGGCCTGCTGGGCCGCCATCTCCTGCGCCACCCGCCCGTAGATGTCGGCCGCCCGCGCCGCCGCCTTCTTGTCGTCCATGGCGGCGGCCACCTCCTTGAACAGGGGCAGGCTCGCCTCCGCGTCCTCGCCGAGACTGCGCCGCCCGGCCCACGAATGCGGACGGCGGCCCGGCGTATCGACGCGGCGCGCCTGGTCCGGCGCCGGCGCATCGGCCCGGCTGCGGAACGGTTCGCGCTGGTCGTACAGAAGCTTGTGTGTGCGCAGCGGGCGGCAGCCGGCCACGAAGACCAGCTGCCGGTCGTCCGGCAGGGCGCGGATCTCGCCCGGCTCCAGCAGGGGCCGCTCGACCTCCGCCCGGGAGACGGAACTCCGGCCCGAGGCCAGGCCGGCGGGCGAACTGCGGCTGACGCGCGTTTCGGTCACCGACCCCGTCAGTTTCGACACCTTGTCCTGGGTCAGGGGGTCCAGCGCCGAGAAGGCGGTGTAGACGGCGCAGTTGTCGAGGATGGTGTTATGGGTCCCGTAGGTCTCCACGATGTCGTTCAGCGACTGGGCGACGAACATCGCCTTGACCCCGTAGCCGCTCATCAGCCGCAGCGACTTCTCGAAGAAGGCCAGCCGCCCCAGAAGCGGGAACTCGTCCATGACCATCAGCAGCCGGTGGCGCTTGGCCCGTCCGGTGGCGTCCCGAGTCTCCTCGGCGGTGAGGGCCTGGGCCGCCGCGTAGAACAGCATCCGCACCAGGGGTCGGAGCGCCGCCGCATCGGCCGGCGCGACCTGGACATAGAGGGACAAGGGCGCCTCGGCGCACATCAGGTCGCCCAGGGCGAAGTCCGACGCCGAGAGCACCCGCTCGACATCCGCTCCGGCCAGCCATTTGAGATAGGAGCGCGCCGTGCCCTGGACCGAGGTGCGGAACCGGTCGTGCATCGCCGCATAGCCCTTGACCGCCGTGCGGATGAACGGATGGGTCCGCGGCGCGCCGTCCGGTCCCCGATCGTGCAGGGTCCTGACCATGACATCGGCCGTCTCGTCGAGATCGGCGAGCAGCTCGCGCACCTTGAGCAGGGTCTTGTCGTCGTCGGCGGCGACATGGAGGACATGCAGGATCACCGCCTCGAGGATCTCCGACGCCGCCTTGTCCCAGATCGCCTCGTCATCCCGCGCGCCGCCGGGATCGGACAGAATGGCCACGAGCCGCTGCACCTGGGCGAGTTCGCCCGGGCCCGGCTGGATTTCCGCCAGCGGGTTCCAGCGCG
>NZ_JAHFPF010000357.1 GCF_023259385.1 Brevundimonas sp.
TCGCGAAAATGGAAGCGGGAACTGGAGCGTCTGGAAGAAGACCAGAGCGCGACATCAGACGCGGCAGTCTCCCGGCGTCCTCAAGTAGCGCGAAGCGCGGTAGGACCCCAAAAGTGAACCGCTGGCTGGCCCTGCTCCCCCTCGTCGTGGTGGTGGCGCTCGCCGCCCTGTTCATCGGCTGGTCGCTGAAACGCGATCCGGCCTTCAAGCCCGACGCCATGGTCGGCCAGCCCATCCCCGAGACGGTGCTGCCCATGCTCACCGGCGACACCGCCGGACCCGGCAATCTGGACCTGAAGACGGCAGGCGTGGGCCGGCCCATGCTGGTCAATGTCTTCGCCTCGTGGTGCGCCCCCTGCCGGCTCGAACACCCCAAGCTTCTGGCGTTGAAGGCGCGGGGGATCGCTGTCGTCGGCGTGGCCTACAAGGACGAGCCGGTCGCCACCCGCGCCTTCCTGGACGAGCTGGGCGACCCCTATTCGATGGTTCTGGTGGACCACGAGGGTCGGGCCGGTCTGGACCTGGGCATTTCCGGCGTGCCCGAGACCTTCGCCGTCGACGCCATGGGCCGGATCACCGCCAAACAGTCTGGTCCCCTGCTGAACGACGCCGACATCGAACGACTCGTCGCCTCCATGCAGGCCCCGCCCCGGCCCGCTCCCGGTGAAAAATCGCATTAACTCTCTTTCGAGAGGCCTTGTTAACGATTGATCGCTCCGGATGCGTTAACGTTTGGGCATGAGCGCGATTCGCCCCGGTTTGCCGCAGCCCGTCCCGTCGCAAGGTCTCGACCTGCCGACGGCGCGAAACGCGCAGGCCGCCTTCTTCCGCGCCGCCCTGGATCAGGCCTCACGCGTTCAACCCAGTCAGGTGCCCGCCGCCGCCGTCATGTCCACGGTGCGCACCGCCAATCCGGCGCGCCCCGTCGAACCCGCCCCGGCGGCGCCGGAACGCGAAGAGCCCCGGATCATGCGCCCCGGCTCCTATCTCGACATCAAGGTCTGATCCGACCCAAGCAGAGCGCGACCCTCGGGCCGCCAGGGCGATGCGCTTTGCCGTAGAGCGCGTCGGGACACGTCGACCCTCAGGATTTTGAGCTGGACACGGAGGGATACCCCTTATTGCGCTCACCTGGGCTTTCAAGGACTCTCAACGCCGAAAACGAGAGACGGCGATGGCAGAGCGCTTCGAAACCGGCCGCTGGGAGAAGACGACGTGCCAATGTCCCAAGTGGGGCGACGTGCAAACCTGCGGACCGGCCAATCATCACGCGGTGGGGACCATGCTGCAGTCCGCCGTCATCCGGCTTGCGCGTCGATGGACGGCGCGGGTGGACGAGGTGCTGGCGGAAGGCGGCCTGAACGCGGGCCAGCTGGCGGTTCTGAACCTTCTGGCCCAACGCCCCTCCGGCTTGATCCAGAGGGAGGCGGCCGATGCGCTGGCGCTTTCGGAGGCCGTCATGTCGACGCGTGTCACCGGCCTTCTTGCGGCGGGTCTGGTGGAGCGCCAGGCCCTGAAGGGGGATCGACGCGCCCACCTCCTGCGCCTTACCGACAGTGGACGAGAGGCGGCGAAACTCTGGTCGGCCTGCGCCTCATGCGTGCAATACAGCGTCGAAAGCTCTGTCTCGCTCCAGGACCTCTCGACCGCCCTCGCCGTCCTGTCCCGGATGAACGCCGCCCTTGGCGCGCACGATTGTTCCGTTACGACGGACGCAGACCCGGCGCCGCAGCCCCGAGGCTGCGCCTGCATGCCCGGACCGGTCTCTATGCTCGGCGCGTGACCGGTATTCCCATTCGCTCCTGAGCCGCGCCTGGGCGTCCCGAAGATCGGGACGGCGGCTCGCTAGAACGCCTCCCAGTCCGATGTCGCCGGCGCAGCCTGGACCCGTCCGCCGCCGACGGCGACGAGGCGGACCGGGCGAGGCTCGGGCGCGGCCTGCTGTCGGGGTGAGCTTCCCGCCGTTCCCAGCTGAAACCGCCCGATCATCGTCATCAGCCCTTCGGTCTCCTGACGGAGCGAATGTGAAGCGGCCGTGGACTCCTCGACCATGGCGGCGTTCTGCTGGGTGACCTGGTCCATCTGGTTGACCGCCACATTCACTTCGCTCAGGCCCGAGGACTGCTCACGGGCCGAGGTGGCGATGTCGCTGATCAGG
>NZ_JAHFPF010000189.1 GCF_023259385.1 Brevundimonas sp.
AGCGCCGCCTCGGCGATCAGCCGCTCGTCCGCCTCGGGGATCAGCTTCAGGTGGCTGTAGCCGCGGAAATCGTGCTCCTCCCGCAGCGTCTTCGCCACCAGGACCAGTTGCTCCATCGTATAGTCGCCCGACCGGATGATGCCGGACGACAGGAACAGACCCTCGATGTAGTTCCGGCGGTAAAAGCTCAGCGTCAGGTCCACGACCTCCCGCACATCGAACCGCGCCCGAGGCACGTTCGAGCTCGCCCGGTTGATGCAGTAGGCGCAGTCGTAGATGCAGAAATTGGTCAGCAGGATCTTGAGCAGGGACACGCACCGCCCGTCCGGGGTGTAGGCGTGACAGATGCCCATGCCCTCGGTCGAGCCGATCCCCTTGCCGCCGACGGAGTCGCGCTTCGACGTGCCCGAGGACGCGCAACTGGCGTCATACTTGGCCGCGTCGGCGAGGATGGAGAGCTTCTTACGGAGATCAAGTTGAGCCATTTGTTCACTCTATGTTCCATAGAGTGAACACCTGTCCAGCGTCGCCGTTGCGTAATTTTCCGCGTCAGCTCAGATAGTTGAGCAGCGAGACCTGCCGCAGCTGGCTGATCACCTGGGCCGAGGCCTGGATGGCGATCTGCGACAGCTGCAGGTCGGTCACCGCCTTGGCCATGTCGGCGTCGGTGCGGTTCGAGACCAGCTCGTCCAGCGAGTCCAGCTGGGCCTTGTGGCTCTTCTCGACGTTCTCGACCTGATTGGCCAGCGAACCGGTGGTCGCGGTCTTGTCGATCACGCCCTTGCTGGCCTGCTCAAGCCGCGCCAGCTGGGTCGTCAGGAACGTCTTCTGCGGCTCGGTGAGCTTGCCCGTCAGCGGTCCGGCGGCGCTGGTGTGATAGTTCTGGATGTCGCGCAGGATGCTCATGGCGTCGGTCCCGACCTCATTGGCCAGGAAGCCGGTCTCCAGGGTCGTGCCCTCGGCGACGCGGCTGGCGGTCTTCAGGCTGTCGTTGTGGAAGATCGAGGCCACGCTGGGCGCCGCGGCCAATTCCGACAGATTCGATACGTCCACCGGCGGGGTGTTCACCTGCGTCCCGGCGAACAGATAGCCGCCCTGGTGGCGCATGTTCAGCCCGCCGCGGATGGTCTGGAACTGGCCCTCCATCTCCAGCATCAGCGAGGTCGACGAGTCCGACGACAGGGCGTTGCCGATCGCCGTGCGCAAGGCGTCGACGCCGTCGCCGATCTGGGTCAGGGCGAGATCCTGGGTCGTCAGGCGGGCCGTTACCGCCTCGGCCGTGTCCATGAAGCCCTGGATGCGGCTCTGGGCGCCCTTGAGCGCCGTCAGGGTCTCGGACTGGCGGCCAAAGCCGGTCAGGTCGGTGGCGTTCTTCTGGGTCGAAACCCGCTCCTGGGCCTCGGCGGACCGAGTCTGGGCCGTCATCAGGTTCAGAAGGGCCGACTGGTAGTTTCCGAAGGTGGCGACGCGGGTCATCAGATCATCCCCAGAAGCGTATCGTACATGTCCTTGGCCGCCTGAATCAGGCGGGCCGAAGCGTTGAAGGCCTGCTGGTAGGTCGTCATCAGCACCAGCTCCTCGTCCAGATTGACCCCCTCGTGGGCCGTCTGGCGTCCGACGGCCTCGGCGTAGAGCGCCCCTGAAGAATCCTTGCGGTTCTTCGCGGCCGTGGCCTTGCCGCCGATATCGCCGGCCAGCTCCGAGGCGTAGCGCGAGACCGAGACCTGGCCGCCCGAGGAGCCGCCCGCCGGCTGGAAGTTGGCGGTCCGCTCGCCGGCGTCGGCCAGCAGCAGCGCGCCGCGGCCGTCGCCCGCGCTGAGCGCCGGCGTCCCGGCCGCCGCGGACAGGTTCAGCTGCCCCAGCGCCAGCTTGGCGGGCCCCTGCCGAATGTCCGACCGAAGGGAGAAGCTGTCCGCGCGCGAGGTGCGCACGCCGGCGCCGATGCCGAACATCTCGGTCGCCGTGATCCCGGACGGAACCTGGCTGGTGTTGTCGTTCAGCACGCTCATCTTCAGCGGCGGATTGCCGACGGGCGTGAAGCTCATCGCGCCGTCCGCGCCGAGCGAGAACTTACCGTAGGCGCCCACGCCCGTCGCGGGATCGTTGAGCGCATTGATCAGGTCGCCGACCGTGCCGCCGGGCGGCACCGCCACCTGGATGTCCCGGATCCGGGCGCCGGCCTCGTTGGCGAACCGGAAGGTCATCGTCTCGCCGGCGGTGAAGCCGTGCGGCGAGGCCGCGGTCATGCCGGTGTCGTACAGGGCCGGACGATCCGCCGAGATCAGGTCGTTCAGGCCGAAGTAGTGGGAGAAGCCCCGGCCGGCCTTGCTCGACGGCGTCGTCGGATCATCGGCGATGGCGACCCCGTTGGCGGCGTTGCTGGCCACGATCGACAGCTTGCCGTCGATGAACTGGGCCGAGGCGGCGCCGCCCAGCTGGGTGTTCAGGGTCGCCAGGAAGGTCGTCGGATCGGCGGCGACGCCGTTCACCGTCATGGTCGCGCCGCTGAAGACGATGTCGACCCGCTGCTGGATCACTCCGGCGGCGTTGGTGACGGCGATGGTCGTCCGCCCGTTGAAGCCGGCGATGGCGCTTTCGAGCGACTGGCCCACATTGCGGCCGTCCAGCCGGTTCGGCGGCGGCATGGCCGTGTTGGCGTTGTGGGCGCGGTTCAGCTCGTCGGCGACATGGGTGATCAGCTCGGCCAGCCGACTGGCGGCGGCGGGCGCCTCGACGTCGCGCAGTTCGACCAGGCCCTTGATTTCGCCCGAGGTCACATTGTCCAGCAGCGACTGCTTGCTTCCGCCCGGCTCGGTGATCCAGATGTCGTTGAAATTGGTCTCGCCGGTCACCGTGCCCGCGCGCGTGTAGGAAAGGGTCGCCGCGCCCTCCCCGGCCAGCATGGCGCCGCTGCCGGTCCGGATCGACACGCCGCCGATCGTGCGCGCCGTGACGCGAACGTCCATGACCTCGGCCAGCTGGCCGATCAGGGCCGCCTGCGCGGTCTCCGCGCCCGAGGCGTCGCCGTTGACGACCTTCGCCCGGGTGATCTCGACGTTCAGCGCCTCGATCTGCTGGAGCAGGTTGTTGGCGTTCTCGACCGCGCTCTGGATGCGGCCGTCCGCGTCTTCCCGGACCGCCTGGATCTGCTTGGCGATCCGCGTGGCCTCGTCGAACAGCGCCTGGGTCTTGAACAGGGCGTCCTGGCGGCGGGGCGAGGAGGTCGGATCCTCGGCGCTGGACGCGAAGGCGGCGAAGACGCCGTCCACCTGGCCGAAGAAGCTGCTCTTCCCGCCCGGGTCGCCGAACATCGACTGGATGCGGTCGTACAGTTCGTACTTCACGCCCTGACGCGCCGCCTCGGCGCCGGCGCTGAGGCTGGCCGCCTGCAGGAAGCGGTCGGTGGCCAGGCGGATGCGCGTGACTTCCACGCCGCTGCCGACGCCCTGGCTGGACCGGGAGACCTGGTCGGCGATCTTGCGGACATAGCCGGGCGTGTTGACGTTCGAAACGTTGTCCGAGACCACCCGCAGCTGGGTCTGGGCGGCGATCAGACCCGAATTGGCGTTGTTCAGGATGCTGGTCACCGACATGCGCGGACCTCCATCGAACGGGCGCCCGGCAAGGTCTGCCAGCCGCCGCGCCCTTTTTGCCCGGCAGCGCATTCGCGCACCCCGGCCAACTCATTGAATTTACGCAGCATCGCGTTTCGCGTCTGTGTCATGACGTTCGGGAGGCGCAAACAGCGGGCCATCGCGATCCAGCTCCGGGAGCGGCCGGCGGCGCTGGGCAAGATTGGTCGGCACGCGGCAAGTTTGGACCGCTCTCACGGCGCCGCCGACGCAGGGCGGCGCGATCACAGTTCAATAAAATCAGCTACTTATCGCCAATTTCACAATGGCCCGCGATTTGCGCCTGAGGTTTCGAATGTTCGGCGCAGCAGGCGCCCCCGCCATCCACCTCGGCCACCGCCGCCCCCGGACCCCATGTCGACTGCATCCGCACTGCTGTCCATGATCGCGCCCGCCGCGCCGACGACCTCGCAAGGGTCGGCGGCCGTCGACGCGTCGGCGTTCGAGGGCCTGCTGGCGTCAATGCTGGGCGGGGACGTGGATGAAGGTCTGGACGAGACGACGCCGACGCCCGAACAACCCGATCCCGCAGCTTCGGCCCTGGCGGGCTTGTCGGGTGTTCCGATACCCTCGGCCCCGCAACCCCTGCTGCAGATCAATGCAGCGGCCTTGTCGGTCGTCGCGGGCGAACCCGCGATCGAGGCGGCTGAAGGCGACACGGCTCCCGCCGCGCCCGCCCCCGTCGCCACTGAAGACGCCCTCCCGGCGGTCGAACCCGTGTCCGCCGAACCGGCCCTCGAGGCTCCCGCGGCGGAAGCCCCCACGACGGACGCTTCCGTCATCGCGGCCCCGCTCCCCGCTGCGGCCATGCCGGCGCCCGTGGTTGACGCGTCTCCGGACGCCGAGACGGCCCCGATCCCGGCTCCGATCCCGGCTCAGGCCGCCGCTCAGCCGATCGCGGTCGAGGCCCCGCCCGTTGCTGAGCCTGTCGCTGATCCCGTCGCGCCGCTCGCTCCCGCCGCGCCGGCGCCGAAGGCCGAGGCTTCGCCGGCGACCACGCCCCTGCCTGTCGAAAAGACCCCGACCACCAAGACGGCCGAGGCCGGTCCGCAGGTCCGTCCCGCGGTGAAGGCCGATCAATCCGACGCGCCTGAGGTCCTGCCGCCCGCTCCGGCCCAGCCGGAAACCAAGACGGCGACGACGCAACCGCTGACCCAGCCTCCGGCGCCGCCGGTCACGGCCGGTCAGACGCCGTCGGTCATGACGCCGGTCCGTCACCCGGCCGGCGACATGGAACAGGCGCGGCTGGACGACAGCGCGATGGTCGAGGTCGCCCGCCCGCAGGGCGAGACGCCGTCCCGCACGATCTCCGCCACGCCGACGCCGGACGTCTCGCAGCCCGCGCCGACGGCGGCCGGCAAGGCGACCCCGGAGCCGCTGACGCAGCCTGTGGCCTCCGCCTCCGCATCGACCCAGGATGAGGTCGCGGCGCCCGCCGAAACCGCGAAGCCGTCCGGCGCGACAGATGCGGCTGACGTCGCGCAGCCGCCGGTTCCGGACGCCGAGCCCAAGAGCGCCGAGACGCCGCGCCCGGTCGAGACGCCGTCCCCGCGTCCGCAGACCGAGCGAGCTTCGCGGTCGGTGGAAACCAACGCCGCCGTGGACACCGCCGCTCCGTCCACGCCTGTGACGACCACGCCGCAGGCCTCCGCCGCGGCCACGCCGAACCCGGCCGTCGCGCAGGCGTCCGCCTCGGCCGCGTCGAAGACGATCGAAGCGCCCGCGATCGAGAAGGCCGAAGGCGACGCCGCCGCCGAGGTTCCGGTCGATGCGACCGCTCCCGAAGCCGCGCCGTCGGCCCAGACCGCCCATGCCGCCCGCGAGGCCCTGGGGTCGAGCCTGTCACGCGTGGCGATCGAAGCCACCGCCCAGATCGCCGCCCAGATTCAGAGGAAACTGGACGGACGTTCGACCCGTTTCGAGATGTCGCTGACGCCCGATGAGCTGGGCCGGGTCGACATCAAGCTGGACATCGACGCCGAGGGCCGTCTGGCCGCGCGTCTGGCCTTCGACAACCCGGCCGCCGCCACGGACCTGAGGGGCCGGGTCGACGACCTGCGCCGTCAGCTGGAGCAGCAGGGCTTCCACCTGGCGGACGACGCCTTTGAGTTCACCCAGCGCGACAGCGGCTCCAGCTTCTTTGATCGCGGACAGGATGCCTCCCAGGGCCAGGGCCGGGGTCAGTCCCGCGCCTTCGCCGCCGCAGCCCGCCTGAACACCGAAGCCGACGCCGTCGCCCAGCCCCCTCGCTGGCAGGCGCTGTCTCTCACGCCCGCGGGCGTGGATATGAAGGTCTGATCGATGGTTGACTCCGTCTCCGCACCCGACGCCTCCGGCCGGATCAACTCCGGCTCGAAGAGCCTGGCCTCGAACTTCGAGACCTTCCTGACCCTGCTGACCACGCAGCTGCGCAATCAGGACCCGCTGTCGCCGGTCGACTCCAACGAGTTCACCGCCCAGCTGACGCAGATGGCCGGGGTGGAGCAGCAACTGCTGACCAACGACCTGCTGACCAGCCTGCTGAAGGCCCAGTCCGCGGGCGGCCTGGACAACGCCTCCAACTACATCGGCAAGCAGGTCACCGCCGCCTGGTCCGCCACCTCGCTGGAAGACGGCAAGGCGACCTGGTCCTACGAGCTGGGCGGCACGGCCGCGGACGTGAAGCTGCAGGTGCTCGACAAGAACGGCAAGGTCGTCTGGGAAGGCAAGGCGCCCGAGAAGGGCATCGGCGTCCACGACTTCACCTGGGACGGCAAGATGACCGGCGGCGACACCGCCGAAAACGGCGGCGTCTACACGCTGAAAGTCACCGCCACCAACGCCAACGGCGGCAAGGTCGACAGCCAGACCCTGATCCGCGGCCGCGTCACCGGCGTCGAGATGTACGACGGCGCGCCGTACCTGGTGATCGGCGACTCCATCCTTCCGCTTTCGACCGTGATCTCGCTGAACGAGATCCGCGCACAAGCTGACAACGACGATGCGGAGAATCCGCCCGTCCCTGACGAGGAGGTGGCCGCATGACGCGCTCCGCCGCCTTCCCGAAAACTTCCCTTCAAGGAGCGTAATCCATGAGCCTGAACAGCGCTATGCTGGCCGGCGTGTCCGGCCTCGCCGCCAACTCCACCGCCCTGGCCGCGATTTCCCAGAACATCGCGAACGTCAACACCGTCGGCTACAAGCGGACGAACGCCGAGTTCCAGACCCTGGTCAACAGCCAGACCCGCGCCGGCGGCAGCTATTCGGCCGGCGGCGTGATGGCCAACGCCCGTTCGTTCATCAGCCAGGAAGGTCAGCTGCAACGCACGACCGAGGCGACCGACCTGTCCATCAACGGTCAGGGCTTCTTCGTCACCACGACCCAGGCCGAAGGCGTCGGCGCCACCGACACCCGCCTGTTCACCCGCGCCGGCGCCTTCCGCGTCGACAACATGGGCTACCTGAAGAACAGCGCCGGCCTGTACCTGCAAGGCTGGCCGGTGGACTCGAACGGCGAGATCGCCACCG
>NZ_JAHFPF010000190.1 GCF_023259385.1 Brevundimonas sp.
CCAGCACCGAGGGCTCGTCCGGCGGACGGCCGGTGAAGGTGGTCAGATAGATCGGGTCGCGGCGCATGGTGATGGCCGTCACCTGGAAGACCGGGAAGGTCTCGACCGAGTTGTAGTAGCCCGTGTGGTCGCCGTAGGGGCCCTCCGCCGCGTGCTCGTCCAGCAGGACATGGCCTTCCAGCACGATCTCGGCGTTGGCCGGGACCATCAGCGGCACGGTCTTGCAGGGGACGAGCTCGGCCTTGGCGCCGCGCAGCAGGCCAGCGAACTGGTATTCCGACAGGGTGTCCGGCACCGGCGTCACGGCGGCCAGAATGGTGCCCGGGTCGGCGCCGAGCACGACGGCGCAAGGCAGGGGGGCCTTCGATCCGGCCTTCTTGTGCCGGGCGTAATGCTGGGCGCCGCCGCGGTGCGCCAGCCAGCGCATGATGGCCTTGTCCTTGCCCAGCACCTGCATGCGGTAGATGCCGAGATTGAAGTCGTCCTCGCGCGCCTCTGACGGCCCCTTGGTGACGACCAGGCCCCAGGTGATCAGCGGCGCGGGCTCGCCCGGCCAGCAGCCCTGGATCGGCAGGCTGGTCAGATCGATCTGGTCGCCTTTCAGCACGACCTGCTGCACCGGCGCGGTCTTCACGACCTTGGGCCGCATGGCCATCACCGTCTGGGCCAGCGGCAGCATCTCCATGGCGTCGCCCAGACCGCGCGGCGGCGTCGGGTTCCGCAGGAAGGCCAGCAGTTCGCCGACCTCGCGCAGCTCGGCGGCGGTGGTGCGGCTCTTCTTCTCCAGAGTCACGCCCATGGCCACGCGCTTGACCGTGCCGAACAGGTTGGCCAGGCAGGGGATGGGGCTGATCGAGCCGTCGGGCATGACCGGCTTCTCGAAGATCACCGCCGGGCCGCCGTTCCGGAGGAGGCGGGTCTGGATCTCGGTCATCTCCAGGTGGGTCGAGACGGGTTCGCTGACGCGCACCAGCTCGCCCTCGGCTTCGAGGATGTCGATGAAGTCGCGCAGCGATTTGTAGGCCATGGCTTCGCTTAAGCGGCGACGCGCGTCCTGTCACGTCGTCCGATGGTGCGGTCGATCGCCACGATGATCAGGCCGACGACGAGGAACAGGGCCAGCATGGCCGCGAACCAGAAGGCGGCCTTCGCCAGGCCCAGCGCGGGCAGGTCCACGAACCAGTACGGCCACCAGCCCGAGGCATAGCCGTGGATCGTGGTCCAGACGATGTAGACGAGCGGAACCGACAGCCACTTCACCGCGTCGATCCAGCGCAGCCGGCCCTTGGGCGTGAACAACAGCCAGTCCATCGCGAAGGCGATCGGCATCACGTAGTGGAGCAGGCCGTTCGACAGGAACAGCCAGCCCTGGGGATCCCAGACGTGTGAAAGCAGGAAATGATAGGTCAGGCCGACCACGGCGATGAACATCGCCACCGCCGCGCGGACGCCTTCGCTCAGGCTCCAGCGGCCCAGGGCGCTGTTCGGAAACAGCGCCGGGGCGGTCAGGGCCAGCGCCACGACCACATTCATAAGGACGGTGAAATAGCTGAAGAAATTCAGCGTAAGCTCGCCGGCGCCCTTGCCGCTGTCGCCGGTCAGCGTCAGCCAGTACTGCAGGCCGATGGCGAACCAGCCGACCAGGGCGAAGACCGCGCGGTAAGCCCGGGCGGCGCCCATCAATAAGCCCTTGAGTCAGACACCAGCGCCCACAGCGGCAGGCGCAGGGCGGCGGTGGCCGCGCCGATGCGCAGGCTGTCGAGGTGCGCCCGGCCGGCTTCGGCGCGGCGCTCCTCCTCGGGGGTCATGTCCAGCAGGCGCGCCATGTCGTCCACGCTCCAGCCGCGCTCTTCGCGCCACCGCTTCAGTCTTGCGCCGACCGCCGCGTCCGACGGATCGACGCCGGGGAAACCCAGCACCGAACCCATGGTCTTCTCCCTTGGCGCTATCGGCGTTCGCCTGCTTGAGCGCCGATACTCCCAGAGGGCGTCCTCTCAGGCGGAACGCCTCAGGCCCATTCTTCATCCCATTGGAACGCCTTGTCGAGCCAGTCGCCCAGGCGGCCGTCCGGACGGGCCAGCGCGTGGATGCGGTCCATCTCCTCGGAAGACAGTTCGAAGTCGAAGATGTCGAAGCTTTCCTCGGCGCGGCTGACCTTGGTCGTGCGCGGGATGGCGATGACGCCCTGCTGGATCAGCCAGCGCAGGGTGACCTGGCCGGCGGACTTGCCGTGCGCCTCGCCGATCGCGTTCAGGGTCGGATCGTCGGCGATATTGCCCTGCGCCAGCGGCGACCAGGCGGTGATCGAAGAGCCCAGCGCCTTCGCCGCCGCGATCAGCTTCGTCAGCTTCAGATAGGGATGGTACTCGACCTGGTTGGTGATCAGCTTCGCCTTAGACAGGCTCTGGGCGCGGGCGAATTCGGCCGACGGGAAGTTGGACAGGCCGATGCTCTTGGTCAGGCCCTGCTCCAGCGCCTCGTTGAGCGCGCCCAGCGTCTCCTCGAACGCCGGCTCGGCCTTGGGCCAGTGCAGCAGCAGCAGGTCGGGGGTGAAGCCCAGGCTGTCCGCCGACTCCTTCGCCTGTTTCAGCAGGCCGGCGCGGTCGAAATGGGCGACCCAGATCTTGGTGGTCAGCCAGATGTCCTCGCGCTTCACATGGCCGGCGGCGATGGCGTCGCGAATGCCGTCACCGACAGCGGCTTCATTCTTGTAGATCCAGGCGGTGTCGATGTGGCGGTAGCCGATGCGCAGGGCCTCGGCGACCATGCGGCGCGCGTCGGCCGGTTCGAGGTTCCAGGTGCCGAAGCCCAGCAGGGGGATGGTGTGGCCGTCGACGGTGATCGTGGGCTGGTCGGTCATGGGAACGCTCCGGGAAGGGTGCGCTTACCTATGTGCGGACGGCCCGGGTTCAAGCAGCCAGTCGAACATCTCATCCCAGAGCCGCTCCATGCCCCTGCGGAACGCGCCCTCGTGACCGATCCGTTTCACGCCGAAATCGGTCGGGGCGTGGACGGTCATCTCGCGCGGGGCGTTGGGGTAGATCTGCAGCAGGATCGGCGAGGTGACGGGCGTGGCGATGGGGTCGTCCGTGAAGATCCACGAGCGGATCGGGGCCGTTACCGCGTCGAAATGGTGCGGCTTCAGCCCGTCCCTCAGCTCATCGAGGAAGTAGGGCTCCTTCAGGCACCAGCGCCGCCAGGTCTCCCAGACGCCGCGCGGCAGGTCGGTCCCGGCCCACAGCCCGCCGCCCTTGATGTAGCCGTGCCGGGCCAGGCTCCATGGGCCGAAGCCGAACCAGAAGAACAGCTCCATCGGATTGTAGGACCGGTGATGCCGCCCCCAGTAGCCGCTGCCGACCGAGACGAAGGCGTGCCTGGCGATGCGGTCCTGATTGGCCATGAAGCCGAGGAAATGGCCGCCGACGCTGTGGCCGACGTGGACGACCGGCAGGCCCGGCGCAGCCTCGATAAGAGCGTCCAGCGCGGCGGGCATGTCCAGGCGCCCCCAGTCGACATAGTCCATCTTCATCGCCGCCAGATCCTCGGGCCGGGACCCGGCGATGCCGCGGAAATCATAGGTCAGCACCGCCGCGCCCCGGTGCGCCAGATGCCGGGCGAAGCGGTCGTAGAAGCCCTTGGGGAAGCCGGTCCCGGAACTCATCAGAACGGCCATGGTCGGCGATTGCGCCGAGACCAGCCGCATCGCCAGCGGATAGCCGTCGGTCGCCGGAGCGATGAAGTCGCTGATGATCAGATCGGTCACGGCCATGGTCCGGAATTGGGTCCGTATTGATTTGCAACGAACCTAGTCGATTGACCCCACGTCAGGTCAAGAGCTTGGAGCCGGGCGGCGGACCGGCTAAAGGCGGCGGCTGATTTGCTGAAGAGCCCCACCATGACCGACCTTCCCGACCGCCTGTCCGTCGATCCCGACAGCGCCTTCCACGACGCCGACATCCTGGCGCAGGGCATCGGCGTCCGCTTCAAGGGCGAAGAGAAGACCAACGTCGAGGAATACTGCATCTCGGAGGGCTGGGTCCGCCTGGCCGTCGGCAACCGCGTCGACCGCCGCGGCAAGGCCCTGACCGTCAAGCTGCAGGGTCCGGTCGAGGTCTGGGTCAAGGGCGAGTAGTCGCCGTTATGGCGGCAGCAGGAAAACTGCGGCCGCCGATGCTTCCCGCCCCGGAAATCGCGGTCTAGGGTCCCGGCCTCGTTGCTGAGTCCCTCGGAGCCGTCATGCGCCTGTCCGCCCGCCTTCTCGCCGCCAGCGCGCTGGCGCTGAGCATCGCCGCCCCGGCCCTCGCGCAGGACGCCGCGACCGTCCAGCGGGCTGAGCGCATCCGCGACGCGGCGCTCCAGCAGAACATCGCCCTGGACTACGTCACCCGGCTGACCACCCGCTTCGGCGCGCGTCCGGCCGGATCGAAGTCCGAGCAGGACGCCGCGGCCTGGGCCGCCGGCTACATGCGCGAGCACGGCTTCCAGAACGTGCGTATCGAGACCTTCCCCCTGGTCGGCTGGGAGCGCGGCGAGGAGAGCGCCTCCATCGTCGGCGCTCATCCGCAGCGTCTGGTCGTAGCCGCCCTGGGCCATTCGCCCGGCACCAACGGGGTGATCGAGGCCGAGGTGGTGCGCTTCACCAGCCTGGAGGCCCTGAACGCCGCCCCGGCCGGCTCCCTGGCGGGCAAGATCGCCTACGTCGACGCGGGCCAGATGGTGCGCATGCAGGACGGCGCCGGCTACGGTCCCCTGACCCGCATCCGCGGCGCCGGCCCGGGCGCGGCCGCGGCCAAGGGCGCGGTGGCCTTCATCATGCGCTCGGTCGGTTCGGACGAGCACCGCATGCCGCACACCGGCACCACCCGTTACATCGAGGGCCGCGTGCCCCTGCCGGGCTTCGCCCTGTCGGCCCCGGACGCCAGCCAGCTGTCTCGCCTGATCGCCGGCGGCGAGACCGTCCGCCTGCGCCTGTCCTCCACGGCCCACACCTATGAGACGGTGTCCCAGAACGTCGTCGGCGAGATCACCGGCGCCTCGCGCCCCAATGAGGTGATCGTGCTGTGCTCGCACATGGACAGCTGGGACCTGGGCTCCGGCGCCATCGACGACGGCGCCGGCGGGGCCATCACCCTGGCCGCCGCCAAGGCCATCGCCGAAAGCGGCCGCCGTCCGGCGCGGACGGTGCGCGTGGTGCTGTACGGTTCGGAAGAGGTGGCCCAGCCCACCGACACCGGCAACGGCGGCGGCGCCTATCTGCGCGGCATCGGCGCGGCGGTGGAGCAGCACATCATCGCCGGCGAGAGCGACTTCGGCGCCGACCGCGTCTACGCCTTCGGCCTGCCGCCCGGCGCCCAGGGCTCGGACTTCGCCAGGATCGCGGGTCGGGTGCTGTATCCGATCGGCGTCCTGCCCTCGCCGGACCCCGAACTGCACGGCGGCGCCGACGTAGGGCCGCTGGCGGAGGCGGGCGTGCCGGTGTTCGGCCTGAACCAGGACGGCACCCGCTACTTCGACCTGCACCACACCGCCGACGACACTCTGGACAAGATCGACCCGGCCCAGCTGAGCCAGAACGTCGCCGCCTGGGCCGCGCTGGTCTATCTGGTCGCCGATTCCGACGTCGACTTCCGCGCCATGCGTCCGGCGACGGCGGCGGCGCACTGAGACCGAACACCGCCGCGGGCGTGGCGAAATGGTAGACGCACCGGACTTAAAACCCACTACCGTAGATTTACGTATCTAAATCAATGGGTTAGGAGGAGTAGAGACTTACACATGCCTTACACAGTTGCCGTGAGCGGCAAGGAGGTCATGTGTCGGAGTCTCACTCCCTCATGGATGGAAAGCTCCATGTGTACCGTCGCGAGAACAGCCGCTTCTGGCAGTGCGCGACGTACCTGAGCGGTCGCAACTATCGTCAGTCGACGAAGGAAACGAACATCGCCTACGCGCGAGAGTTCGCCCGAGACTGGTATCTCGATCGCGTAGCCGAGGACCGGTTGCGGAGGCACGGCGTGTTGCCGACGACTCCAAATTCGATGGTCGTAATTCCGGAGCGGATCGCCCCGCGCCGAAGCGGCGAGAAGACATTCCGCGAGGCTGCCGCGGCGTTTGAGAAGGAGTACGCGGCGATGACGCTGGGCGAGCGCAACGCTCAGTACGTCGCGAGCAAGGGTAGGGTGATCCGGCTCTATCTGAACCCGTTCTTCGGCGACCTGCCGATCTCCGAGGTCTCTGCAGGTCGGATTCAGGACTATCGGCTTCAGCGGGTTACACCTCCCGAGGAGCCACAGCGGGTGCGCTTCGTCTCAGACGGTCGGGAGCGGATCGGCAAGGCCAAGGCCTGGAAGCGTCCGAGCCGGCAGACGCTCCACAACGAGATGGTCTGCCTCCGACAGATCCTGAAGAGCGCCAACCGCAAGGGTTGGATTTCGGCCCTCCCCGATATGAGCAACCCCTATCGGACGTCCGGGAAGATCAGCCATCGGGCCTGGTTCTCCCCCGAGGAATACAAGCGGCTCTACGAAGCGACGCGGGAGAGGGCAAAGAACCCGAAAAAGGAACGGTGGCGCGAGGAGTGCGAGCAGTTCCACGACTTCGTCCTGTTCATGGTCAACACCGGCCTTCGTCCCGACGAGGCGCAGCGTCTTGAGTTCAGGGACGTCTCCATCGTCGAGGACGAGGCCACCGGCGAACGGATCTTGGAGATCGAAGTCCGGGGAAAGCGGGGCGTCGGGTACTGCAAGAGCATGCCGGGCGCCGTGCGTCCCTTCGAGCGGGTCCTGAAGCGCAAGAACGGCCAGCCGACCGATCTGGTTTTCGGACTGGTCCAGCGCGAGCTCCTGAACGCCATCCTGGACGAACTCGGGCTCAAGAAGGACCGGGACGGCAAGCCGCGAACTGCCTACAGCCTGCGGCACACCTACATCTCGATGCGACTAATGGAGGGGGCGGACATCTACCAGGTGGCCAAGAACTGCCGGACCAGCGTGGAGATGATCGAGAAATACTACGCCTCGCACATCAAGAACGTGCTCGACGCCTCGGCGATCAACG
>NZ_JAHFPF010000191.1 GCF_023259385.1 Brevundimonas sp.
GTGGGGGCGGTCAGCAGATCCGCATGGGCGGCGGCGGTCGCGGCGGCCCGCCGATGCAGCCCGGCCAGGGCCGCTTCAACATCTCGCTGTACCACACCATCCGCCTGCAGGATGAGATCACCATCGCCGACGGCCTGCCGGTCATCGACCTGCTGGACGGGGGCGCCACCTCGTCCCGCGGCGGCAGCCCGCGCAACGAGCTGCAGCTGGTCACCGGCGTGTTCCGCAACGGCTTCGGCGGCTTCATGTTCGCCAACTGGCGCGAGGGCACCCGCGTCGACGGCGGCACGGGTCCGGACCTGAATTTCGCTGACCAGACCACGGTCAACCTGAACCTCTTCATGGATCTGAACCAGCGCACCAGCTGGGTCGCCAAGTATCCGATCCTCAAGGGCACGCGCATCCAGTTCGGCATCCAGAACCTGTTCGACACCCGCCCGGAGGCCTCCGTGGCGTCCGGCGAGGTGCCGACCAACTACCAGCCCGACTACCTCGACCCGCAGGGCCGCGTGGTCAGCCTGACGCTGCGCAAGATCCTGTTCTAGTCGTCGGCCTTCGGGGGCGGAGCCTTCCGCCCCCATCGCCGTTTCGGCTCCTCGCCGTTGGCCTTGGCGGTGATTTCCTTGAGCTTGCGGCCCTGCATCGACGACAGGGCCTGCCCCGGCGCACCCAGTTCGGGATCGCCGAAGGCGCGGCCGTGGGTCTTCACCCGCTCCGAGACCGAGTCCAGGAACTCGCCCTCCCATTCGGACAGCGAAACGCCCGCCTTCTCTGCCGAGCGGCGGGCGCGCTTCAATGCGTTGAGGGCCGCGCGCTGGGCGGCCTTGCGTTCAGCCTCGAACGGGCTGGCGGGCGGTTTCTTCGAACCGCCCTTGCCGCCGCCGAACCCTGTCCGCTTCAGGCTCAGATTTCGCCCAGGGCCGACAGGTACAGGTCGAGGATCGCTTCCTCTTCCTGGCGCTTGGCCTTGTCCTGCTTGCGGATGCGGATGACCTTGCGCAGCACCTTGACGTCGTAGCCCTCGCCCTTGGCCTCGGCGAAGACCTCCTTCATGTCGGTCATGACGGCCTGCTTGTCCTCCTCCAGGCGCTCCAGGCGCTCGATGATGGAGCGCAGGCGGCCCTGGGCCGTGGCGGTCAGGACGTCGGGCGACGAATCGAAGGCGGCGTCATCGGCCATGGGGGAACTCCGGAAGAAGGGAACTGGTCCGCGCCCTGCCCGAAGGCGGCGTGGACGATGTTGGATCGGACGCTAACCACGCCCAAGCCGATGGCTCAACACCGGACGCGAAAAAGGCTGCGGACAATGTCCGCAGCCCTGTTCATACCCGGCGCTCAAGCAGCGCGCGACCGCGTCGCGCGCATTAGCGCAAGAAGGCTGCTTAGCCTTGCTTGGCTTTGAAGCGCGGGTCGGTCTTGTTGATCACATAGACCTTGCCCTTGCGGCGCACGACCTTGCAGTCGCGGTGGCGGGTCTTCAGCGACTTGAGCGAGCTACGGACCTTCATGGTCGTCGTCCTAGGCAAATCAAAACAGAAAAGCCGCGGGCGGACCTGCGGCGGAGCGGTGCGTATAGAGAGGACTCGCCGGAAGGTCAACCGGGAGAGACGCGGTTCCGGCGTCCCCTATGCGGCCAGCTCGCGCGCAAGGGTCCGCATCAGTTCGGCGGCCGGCAGGCTGCGGGCCAGGGGCGCGCCCTGGCCCGCCCATTGGGCGCCGTAGCCGCCTTCCGCCTGCGCCTTGGCGGCGGCGTTCAGCGCCTTCCCGGCGTCATAGGCCACGGGATAGTCCGGAACCTGGCCCCCGGCTGCTTCACCCCAGGACGTAAAGCGATTGCGCAGGCAGCGCGCGGGCCGGCCGGAGACGGCCCTCGTCATCACCGTATGATGCGCCGCGTCGCTCTGCAGCGCGGCGCGATAGGCGGGGTCCGCCGCGCTCTCCGGGCAGGCGATGAAGGCGGTCCCAAGCTGGGCCGCCACCGCGCCGAGGCTCAAGGCGGCCCGAACGCCCTGCCCGTCCATGATGCCCCCGGCGGCGATCACCGGAAGCCGCCCCTGGCTCACAAGCAACCGGCTCAGGGCCATCGTGCCCAGCTGGGCGTCGTCGCCGTCGGGATCGAAGACGCCCCGGTGTCCTCCCGCCTCGAACCCCTGGGCGACGACCGCATCCATCCCCGCCTTCTCCGCCCTGGAGGCCTCGTCCAGACTGGTCGCGGTCGCGATCAGGCCGCAGCCCGCCGCCTTGAGGGCCCTGACCCTTCCCTCATCCGGCAGGCCGAAGTGGAAGCTGACGACGGCCGGCGCCCGGTCGATCAGCACCGCCAGCATGTCGTCGTCGTCGGCGAAGCTCTGATAGATCGTCGTGAGCGAAGACGGCGGCTCGGCGTCAAAACCCCTGAAAAGGGGCGTCAGGGCCTTCAACCACGCCGCCTCCAGGTCCGCGTCGCGACGCGGGGCCTCGTGGACGAACACATTGACGTTGAAGGCCGCGTCGGTGAGCCGCTGAAGCGCCTGGATCATCTCCGCCGCGCCGGCGGCGTTCGTCGCGCCCACGCTGATGGACCCCAGCCCGCCCGCATCCGAAACGGCCGCCGCCATCTGCGGCGTCGACACTCCGGCCATCGGGGCCTGGATGATCGGGACCTGAAGGGCCAGCCTGTCGAGCAAGGACATGCCCCCGACCTAGGCTCACGCCCTCACGTCCGCAATGGGTGGATTGCGGACCTTTCAGGTGTAGGCTCAATCGTGACCAAGACGCGTGCTGTCAGATTTGTCGCGTTATTCGGAGCTGCGATATGCGCGGTTGCCTATTGCGCATTTGTCTTAGCAGGCCTGAACGGCGGTGGGCCGGACGTGCAAGATTTATGGGAGATTGCGATTTTCGCTCGTGCGCACGTGATCCTCGCGTGGGCTGGGTTTGCCGCGTGCGGTGCATGCGGGTTCCTTTTGCGAGACAGGATCGCGGACAGGCTCATCATCGTAGGTTTGGTGCTTGGGGGGCTGCCCGTCTGCTGGGCGGCTGGCCTTAGGTTTCTCTATTACGATCAACCCCGTGGCATCTTTCCCGGCTTCGAAGATGAAACATGGCGTTGGCTTGTGAACCACATCTACGCCGAGTTCTCGATCGGCATCATGATAGGATTTTTGGGCTTGGCCGCCATCACCCTCGCCTCGAAACGACGACGGAAGCCTGATGTCGGCTAAGGGTCGGGAGCCGACAGTCACCTAAGGGTGGGAAGTGGCCTCTCGTTGGATCTCAACGAAGGCAAACCGAAGCGTCAACGACAATCAGACCTGCTGACGGATGACTGTCAGGGCTGCTTGTCCTTACGTCGGCTGAGTGCGCTCAGACCGCCAAACAGGACGCCGATGATGATCCACACCACCCAGCTATCACCCTGAAGGAACTTGAAGACGCCTAACGCGAGGAAAAGCGCGCCAATGAGCGGAAAGCCATACTTCTGAAGCTGACCCATCGTTTGTCCCCCTCGACCTTTGCCTGACCTATGCTGCCGCTCCGACGCCGCCAAGGTCAAAACAAACCGGTTTTGCACCGCGTTTCTCCAATCGCGTCGTTACCGGATTCTAAATCGCCTCTTGAGCGTCCGCTATGGGACTTCCGAAGGGTCAGCATCCCGCGCTCAAGCAGCGAGCGACCGCGTCGCGAGCGCTAGCGCCACTAAAAACCCAGAGATCGCAACGCGATCTCTGGAGGCCTGGCCTCCGAGTTGAACGGAGGGTCTGCGGAGTTGCACCTCCGCCGCGTAGCCCCTCCGCCACCAGGCCGTATCAGAGGACGACGTTCTCCCTACGCCCGACACGTTCACCATTCCAAAAAGAAAGAGGGTTAATGACGCCGCCGGGCGAACCACACGGCAACGCTTTCGCCATCCAGGCGCTTTATGGCGGGATGGCGACTCGCGCACTTGTTATGAGGCCGCCGCCCGCGGGGACACTAGACTCACCATCATGCGTATCAGCCTTCGCCTTCTCCTGCTCGGAACCGTCGCCGCCTGCGCTCCCATGCTGCCGGAGCCGCCGACGGTCCTGCCGACGCCCGCGCCTGCCCCGGAACGGCCTGCCCCCGCCCCCGCGCAGCCCTCGACGCCCGCGCCGGCGCCCGTCGTCGATCAGGCCGGTTTCGACGGCTGGAAGCAGGGCTTCCTGGCCCGCCACGGCGGCGTGCGCCGCGCCCAGTACGAGCGCGAGCTGGCCGGCCTGACGCCCGATCCCTCCGTCATCCGCCTGGACCGCAACCAGCCCGAGTTCAGCCGCCCCGCCGGCGCCTATGTCCAGAACGCGGTCACCGCCACCCGCATCGCCCAGGCGCGCCAGCGCACCGACCGGGTGCCGTGGGCCGTGGTCCAGCGCTTCGGCGTCCCGTCCGAAATCCTCGTCGGCATCTGGGCCCAGGAATCCGCCTTCGGCCAGGTCCAGGGCGACTATGATGTCATCCGCTCGCTGGCGACCCTGGCCTATGACGGCCGCCGCCGCGACTGGGCCGAGGGCCAGCTGAAAAACGCGCTCGACATCGTCGTCGACGGCAGGCGCGCCCGCGCGGGCCTGAAGGGCAGCTGGGCCGGCGCCATGGGCCAGACCCAGTTCATGCCGGACAACTACCTCAGCCTCGGCGTGGATCAGGACCAGGACGGCATCGTCGACATCTGGGGCGACGACGCCGACGCCCTGGCCTCGGCCGCCAACCTGCTGGCCCAGGGCGGCTGGAAGCGCGGCCAGACCTGGGGCTACGAGGTCACCCTGCCCGCCGGCTTCGACTACGCCGAGGCCGAGGGTCCGCGCCACAGCTGGCGGCAATGGGCGGCCAAGGGCGTCACCCTGGCCGGCGGCGGCCAGCCCAATGACGCGGAGGCGCTGGAAGAGGCGGCCATCCTGCTGCCGCAGGGCGCGCGCGGCCCGGCCTTCCTGGCCCTGCCGAACCACTACGTCATCCGCCGCTACAACAACTCGGTCAGCTACGCCCTGGCCATCGGCCTGACCGCCGACGGCGTCCAGGGCAAGCCGGGGCTGGTCAAGGCCTGGCCCACCGACGCCCCCCTGTCGCGCGACCAGCGGATCGGCGCCCAGCGGGCCCTGACGGCGCTGGGCTTCGACACCCAGGGCGTCGACGGCGTCATCGGCGCCAACACCCGCGCCGCCCTGCGCCGCTGGCAGATCGCCAACAACCGCCTCGCCGACGGCTATCTGACCGCCGACCTGGCCGATGAGCTGATCCGCCGGGGCGGCTAGCGTCTCTTTCGCGATCTAGTCCCTTGATCACGCTCGACAACGTCCCGTCGGCAGCGTCCTGAACCCGCACCACCGCCGGACCGGGTTAAACTACGCCCCCCGGCCCCCGTGCCGCGGATATCGTACTTTATGTTTGAGCCGACTTTGGAAACGCGCCGCCGAGCCGGAACCCAAACATGATCGTTGTTTACCCGCCCGGCCTTCGCTAGAGCGAAATCGGTTCAGATGCGATCGCATCTGAACTCAGATTTCGCTCAAGGTATTGATGCTGGACCATTATCTGAGTTCGGATTGTTTCAATCCGAACCGATAATGGTCTAAGCGTTTTCAAACGCTACGCAGGAGCCGCCATGTCCCGGTTTGAAGGCACGTCGAACTATATCGCGACCGACGACCTCAAGATCGCGGTCAACGCCGCCGTCGCCCTGGAGCGCCCCCTGCTGATCAAGGGCGAGCCGGGCACCGGCAAGACCGTGCTGGCCTATGAGATGGCGCGGGCCCTGAACGCCCCCCTCATCACCTGGCACATCAAGTCCACGACCAAGGCTCACAACGGCCTGTACGAGTACGACGCCGTCAGCCGCCTGCGGGACAGCCAGCTGGGCGAGGAACGCGTCCACGAGGTCCGCAACTATCTGAAGAAGGGCAAGCTGTGGGAGGCCTTCACCTCTCCCGTCCGCCCCGTCCTGCTGATCGACGAGATCGACAAGGCCGATATCGAGTTCCCCAACGACCTGCTGCAGGAACTCGACCGCATGGAGTTCTACGTCCAGGAAATCGACGAGACGATCCGCGCCGAGATCCGTCCGGTCGTGGTCATCACCTCGAACAACGAAAAGGAGCTGCCGGACGCTTTCCTGCGCCGCTGCTTCTTCCACTACATCCGCTTCCCCGACGCCGAGACGATGAAGGACATCGTCGAGGTCCACTTCCCCGGCATCAAGGGCCGGCTGGTGTCCGAAGCGCTCAAGACCTTCTACGAAATCCGCGACACGCCGGGCCTGAAGAAGAAGCCCTCGACCTCTGAACTGCTGGACTGGCTCAAGCTGCTGCTGGTCGAGGACATCGACGCCGAGACCCTGCGCGAAAAGACGCCCAACAAGCTGATCCCGCCGCTGCACGGCGCCCTGCTGAAGAACGAGCAGGACGTGCATCTGTTCGAGCGCCTGGCCTTCCTGAACCGCCGCGAGGGCGGCCGTCCCGGCGCCTGACAGCAAGGGTGACGCGGCGCGCAAATAGAGGCAGTCTGATTGGCGATGGGTCCGGGGGGACACAATGATCAGCTCTAGGGATGCGAGGCCGCATCACGCCCTTGCGGGCGATCCGCCACACGTGCGGACAGGTTTCGTCACGCCGGTTACCGCGATTTCACTGGATTCAGCCCCCGCGACGCGCAGGATGTCAGTGACTTGAGGATCAGGATCATGCCGCTCCGCCCCTTCCTTCTGCCCACCGTCTGCGCCCTCGCCGCGCTGACCGCCGCCTGCGACGGCGACCGCTCGGTGCACATCTCCTCGACCACGACGGACGACAGCGACGCCAAGGGCGTGCTGAAGGTCGTCGAGACCCTGCAATGCCCGCAGACCATGGGTTCGCTGACCCGCAAGGGCTCGGCGTCCAATGAGGGAACCGTCTGCACCTACGTCGGGCCCAAGGGGGCCGAGGTGACGCTCCAGCTGGTCCCGCTCGGCGACCGCACCCCGCCCCAGGTGCTCAAGACCTTCGAGGAACGCCTGTCGTCCGACATGCCCCAGG
>NZ_JAHFPF010000192.1 GCF_023259385.1 Brevundimonas sp.
GCGGGCTCGAGCCATTCATGCGGCCGAGGGGATGATCTATCTGCTTGACACCAACGTCGTCAGCCAGAGCAGCAAGCCCAAACCGTCCGCCAACATCCTGGCCTGGCTCCGGTCGGTCGATGACCACGAGCTCTGCATCAGCGCCATGACTGTCCGCGAGTTGCGATACGGAGCGGAGCGGGCGACAGCCGCTGACCATCCTGCCGCCGCGGCGATCACACAGGGCGTGGACGCGGTCATCGCCGCCTATGCGGGCCGCATCCTGCCCATCGACGAAGCCGTGGCCGCCGTCTGGGGCCGGATGCTGGCCGAGCGCGACGGCGACGAGGAGGATACCGCCCTGGCCGCGACCGCGCTGGTCCACGGTCTGACGCTCGTCACCGCCAATATCAAGGATGTGACGGGTCGCGGCGTCCCCCTTCTGAACCCGTCCCGGTCCCCGCCGAAGGCGACGCCGGTCTGACCCGCTCAGGCGGCCTGCCCGTCGAGGACGGTCTGAACCGGATGGCGGCGCAGCACCGCCTCCAACACGGTCGGCCGCTCAACCGGGACGAAGACCCGAGGCGTGTAGGCGATGATCTCCACGAAACAGCCCGAGACGACCAGGGCGTCGCGATCCGTCCGGCCTCCCACCACCTCGATGCGCCAGCGGTCCATAACGCGGGACCGCTTCAGCCACAGCCCGCCCTCCAGCGATAGCTGGACGTTGCGGTCGAGGATCGTGGCGGCGGTTCTCGCGCCGTCCGCCCAAACCTCGGCGACGTCGGTCAGACCCAGGCTCGTCTTCAGAGTTCGAGCCTGAACCTGGTCCAGAACCCGCCCCAGCCAGCGGCGTCCGTCCGGCGCCCGGACCCGGCGAACCGAGCAACCCCGCGCCGGCAACCGGCCCCAAATCGGCAACAGCAATCCCGTGGCAAGCGTCAGTTCGCGCGTCCGCCAAGGGTCGGTCCCGGCGACCTCTTGGTCCCAGACCCGCCGCCAGGTCGAAACCTCCGCTGGCTTCCACGCCGACTCCTCGAACGTCTTCTCGGCCATCGTCTGGCGATCGTCGGGCCGAACCAGCCGCACGGCGGTGATCAGGCGGTTCTCGTCCGTCGAGGTGGTCAAGCCGAGTTCCGCAATCGCGGCGCGGCCCGACTTCTCGTTGACGACCAGCTGGTGGGCGACATCCTTCGCCCAAGTCAGGGCGGCGTCGGCGACGAGGATCTCGCGCCTTACCTTGAGCGAGAAGGTCACCAGAGCCGTCTCGGCGCCGGTCGAGACATCGGTCCGGATCACTTCCTGATCCGTGACCTCCAGTTCCTCGGCCTCGATGTCCTCCAGCCCGCGGTCCAGTTCACCGGAGGCGGCGGCTCGATCGAGGATGCCGGACAGGATGCGGTCGAAGTCCGCGAACAAGGCGTTCTGGTCGGCGATGCGCAGCGCCAGAAGCCGGTTCAGGAAGGTATGGATCGGCGGCAGGTCGTCGGAGGGTTTGAGGCCGCCGTCGTCGTCGAGCAGCTTCAAGCTCGTCTTGGCCACGAAGGTCTCAAGCGTCATCGAGTCCAGCTCCCCGAAGGCCAGTGCGCCGTAGAAGACCAGCAATGCCCGGCGCGCCCAAGGGCTCTCCAGATTGTCCTCGGCGCGGAACAGGCCGGCTCCGGCGGTGCGCCGTTCGCCGCGCGTGAGCGCGCCCAGAGAGTCCAGCCGGCGCGCGATCGTCGAGGTGAACCGCTTCTCGCCCTGGATGTCGGTGGTGACGGGCCGGAACAGGGGCGCGGATGCCTGATGCGTCCGGTGGGAGCGGCCAAGGCCCTGGATGGCGGCGTCGGCCCGCCAGCCCGGTTCGACCAGATAGTGGACCCGCCGCTGCTGGTTCGGAGCCGACAGGTCGGCATGGTAGCTGCGGCCGGTTCCGCCGGCGTCGGAGAAGATCAGCACCCGCTTGCGGCCCGACATGAAAGCGTCGGTCTCGGCGCGGGCCGCGGAGGCGCCCCGCCGCTCCACGACGCGACGACCGTCCCTCACCACCACCCGGCGCGACCGGCCCGTGATCTCGGCGACCGCGTCGGTCCCGAAAGCTTCCAGCAGGGCGTCGAGCACGCCCGGCACAGCGGGCAGCAAGGCCATCTTCTCGATCAGGGCCTCGCGTCGGGCCAACGCCTCCTGACTGAGGGCGGGACGACCGTCGTCTATGACCGGGACCATGGTGACATTGCCGTCATCGTCCTCGACCGCCTCCATCAGATGCACGGGAAAGGCCTCGCGCAAATAGTCGAGGACGTATTCTCGCGGCGTCAGGTCGATGGAGAGGTTGTTCCATTCCTCGGGCGGGATCGAGGACAGCCGCCGCTCCATCACCGCCTCGTTTGTGGAGACAATCTGGACCACGGCCGAGCGCTCCGAGGCGAGGTCGTCGCGGATTGACGCGATCAGGCTCGGCGCCTTCAGGCCAGCCAGAAGGTGACCGAAGAAGCGCAGTTTAGCGCCCTCGAAAGCGGAGTGGACCGCGGAAGCCGCCATCGCGCTCTTCGGCTTGCCAGCGTCGTCGCTGAGACCGGTCGCCTTCAGCGCCTCTGCCAGATTGGCGTGGATCAGCTGGAAGGCGTCGGCCCACTGGTCCCATACGCCGACGTCGTCTGGCATCAGCGGATGGACCAGGGGTTCGTACTCGACGCCCTCGAACGACAGCGATCGCGCCACATAAAGCCCGAGCGCCTTGAGCTCGCGTGCGACCAGCTCCATGGCCGCGACCCCGCCCCGGTCCATGGCGTCCAGGAAGTCGGCGCGGGACATGAACGGCGCTTCGGGCCCGCCCCACAGGCCAAGACGTGCGGCATAGGCGAGGTTCTCGGCCGTGGTGGCGCCCGTGGCCGAGACATAAAGTATCCTGGCGTTCGGCAGACGGTTCTGCAGCGCCAGCCCCGCCATGCCCTGCAGCGAGGCCTTCTTGGTCCCACGCGCGCCCTTGCCGCCACCGGCCGCGTTGGCCATGGCGTGGGCTTCATCGAAGGCGATGACGCCGTCGAAGTCCTCGCCCAGCCAGGCGACGATCTGGTCGAGGCGGGAGGGACGGACGCCCCGCGCCGGCTGACGCAGGGTCGCGTAGGTGGTGAACAGAATACCCCGGTCCAGCCGGACCCCGTCTCCCTGCTTCCAGCTCGACAGCGGCACGATGTCGTGGGCCCCGCCGCCGATGGCGCCCCAGTCGCGCCGGGCGTCCTCCAGCAGGGCGTCATTGCGGGAGAGCCAGACTGCGCGCACGCGCCCCTGGCTCATGTTGTCTGCGACGATGGCGGCGATCTGCCGCCCCTTGCCGCAGCCGGTGCCGTCGCCGAGGAAGAAACCCCGACGGAAGGCGAACGCTTCGCTTTGATCATCGCGCACGAGCGCCACCTCATGCGGTGCTTCGCCGAGGCGGAACCGGCCGGGCAGGAAGGCCGCATGGGCCTCGCCGGCGTAGATCACCGTCTCCGTTTGGGCGTCGGAGATCCGGCCCTGGTTGAGCACCGCCGGCGGCAACACCGGCCGGTAGGTCGGCGCGGGCGGCGCGACTGAGGCCATGGGCCCGGATTCGACCAGGGGTGAAGGGTGAGGCCGGGGATCGGGCAGGACGATCCGCGCCAGGGCATGCGCCTGATAGAGGCCGACGTCCCGGCCCTCTCCAGCCCAGGGCCGCGCCTCATAGGCCAGGGGTGTTGCTCCGGCCAGGAAGGCCAGTCGGCCTGCGGGAAGGGCCAGCCCGCGGTCGCGCGGCGCGAGGAAGGCGGCGGCGTCCAACGTCAACCGCACGCGCGGGCGGGCGGTGCCGCGATTCGGAAGGCTCGCGAGAATCCGGGCGGTCGCCTCCAGATCCTCGGGTTGGTGAAGAAGGCCGTCCCAGACGGCTGTCCCGCCGCGATCCATAACCAGCAGGCCGGTCTCGACCGAGGTGCCGTGTTTGGCGAAAGCGCGCGCGGGAAACGCCACGGCGGCCACCATGACGCCGTGGCCTTCGAGCACCCGCCTCAGATCGGTTTCGGCAAGGGCGGTAAGGGGCACGATCGCCGCCATCCGGCCGCCGTCCGCCAGAACCTTGAGCGACGCGATAAGATGGGCCTGAAGATCCGAGAACGGCGGGTTGCAGACCACGACGTCAAACGACCCGGCGTCCTCGAGGAGGTCGGGTAGATGGCGGCCATCGTGCCGCCGGCGTGTGGCCTTGGCGAACAGCCCGTCGAGGAGCGCCGCGCGCGTGGGCGCAAGCTCGTTCAACGTCAGGCTCGCCCCGCACGCTTCGGCCACCACGGCCAGCAATCCGGTCCCCGCAGACGGCTCGAGGACACGGTCCTCCGGTCGAACCTGCGCGGCCAGCACCGCGAGAGCGGCGAGTTGGGGCGGGGTGGAGAATTGGTCCAGCGCGACCTGTTCCTCGCTGCGCCGGCTGTGGGTCAGGCCAAGCGCTGAGACCCCGGCGAGCAGAGCGGCGATCTCGGCCGGGGCGTCCTCGAGCCGGGCGATCTGCGGCGCGAGGCGGCGGATCTGAAGCACCGTCGCGGCCTCGATAGCGTCATAGGCGTCACGCCAGGTCCAGCCCCCCTGGGCGTCGGACACCCCGAACGCGGTGGTCATGACGTCGGCCACCAGACGTCGATCCAGCGCGCGCGAGCGGGCCAGATGAATGGCCAATGCACGGGCGGCGGCCAGGATGTTGGTGGGGAGATTCCCGACGGCGACGTCGGCGAACAGCGACAGGTTGCGGGTGGTCGACATTGGGAAGGCTCCGATCGCCTGGAGCGGAGGGCTCCTCCCTCTCGGTCCTCCAGGCTCGCTTCGCCCCGCCCTCCCTTCGTCTCCCCGACAGTCGCATCGACGCGTACGACGACAGAGAAACACCGTCCCGGCAGGTCGCCGGGGCGGTGTTTCCGTGTGCGGATAATCAGGCGGCGGCGACGTCCAGGGCCGCCTTGCCCGCCGGAGTGACGACGAAGGCGCCGGCCCCCTCGTCGTCCTCATCGACGCCATCGCCGGCGGCCTGGTCCTCGACGTCCGGGGCGTCCTGATCGGCGTCGATCGGGGCGGCCCAGGACAGGGCGGCCGGAGCCCAGGTCCGTTGCGCGGCCTGTTCGGCCACCCAGTCGACCAGCTCGGTCTTGCGGAGCGTCTTCGCCCGCTCGTCCTCGGCGCCCATGGTGTCGAGCATGCCGGTCAGCAGGCCCTTGGAGTGGGGCTGCAGGAAGGGGGCGTCGGGCGTCCAGTGGAGAGTGATGTCCGCTTGGCAGAGAGCGGCCAGCTCCGCCGCCTCGGCCCGGGCGCTGCGGCGGATGGAGAAGGTCTTCTCCTCCCGGACGTCGAGGCTGATGGCGGTCAACTCCGCCAGCAATCCCATCTTCTCGCCGTGGGCAAGCCCATGCACCCAGCCGATCACCGTCTTGCCGGACGCTTCCCAGGCCGTGCGGCGATCTTCGAGCCGGCGACGCACGTCCCCGTCCAGGGGCTCAATGACCCGGCCATTGGCGGGATTGAACCCACAGGCCGTGATGGCCAGGGCTGAGTCCACGCGCCCGATGTGGGCGCGCCGGACGAGGACGGTGAACAGCCGGGCGATCAAGGCCGTCAGCCCCGCCCCGGGATCGTCGGCCAAGGCGCGGATCAGGCCGCGCGTCGCTACATCGGTCCGCACGGTGTGAAGGGCGTGGTTCACGCCTTCGGTCTCCGGCTCCGGAGCCTCGACTTCCGGCGGGACATAGGCCGGTGGCGCCGAGGTCCGACGCGCGGCCTCCGGCGCGGCGTCCTCATCCTCATCGTCGATCTCGGGTTCCTCCGGCGTGTAGCAGCGGACATCGACGCCTGCCTCCGCGGCCGGCCACAGGACCATCGTCGTTACGACCCGGCCCCCGCATCCAGTCTGGTCTGATGCGATCCTGGCGTGGATCATATCGACGATCGCCAGATCGGCGACGTCGGGGTGCTCGACGTCCGCCAGGGCGATGCGCGCTTTCTCTGTCCGATCGTTGAACACCTCCCGCTGCGCCCGATAGCGCGCCATCTCTTCGGCGGGGAGTGAACCGCCATACACATAACCGAGCGCCTCCAGATCATCGGTAAGCTCTGGCTCCGGGCCGGCGGTCACGTGAACCGAGATCCCTTCGGCCTCGAACACGGCCGCGATCCCACGTGCGCGACGGGTCCAGACCTCGGTCAGGATGTCGGGGTCGAGCAGGACCGGCGGCAGTTCACCGAACAGATCGCTCTCCGTCCGCCCCCCGGCGTCAGCATAGGCCTGAGGATCGACCAGGGCGCAGCGGCGATAGCGCGTGGTGACCCGGCTGTCGTCGAGCCGCTCCTTCACCCGCCATTCCTGGAAGCCCTGGCCGTCCAGCGTCATCTGGGCGATGTCTTTCTGCTCCTGAAGGTCCGGCAGGCGCGCCAGCAGCCGGGTCTGGCGAAGCGTGATCCGGCCCGCTTTCAGCGCCACCAGAGCGGCCGGCGCGACCCCGGACAAGGCGGCCAGCCGTTTGATCTCGATCTCGTCATAACCGAGCGCCCGCGCCATGGCGGTGATCGTCAGTTTCGACTTCAGCATCCGGCCAATGGCGGCGATGACATCGGCCACATGGACCGGCACGGCGGTGTTGGTCAAAAGCACCGCCGCCGCCTGGCGCGCCGGATCGGTCTCGACATAGGTCCGGACAGGATAGTCCTCGTCGATGTCGCCGGCCTCCAGCAGGCTCGCCAGCGCCAGACGACGACGACGACCGTCTAGGGCCATGAACGGCTGCTCCTTTTTGCCGCGACCGGGCCTGACGGTCACGGGCTGCAACTGACCGGCCGCCTTCAGGGTGGCGGCCAGGGTCGGAATATCGTCGTCGGGCGGTTCGCCATAGCGCAGGTTCTCTCGCGCGATGCCGAGATCCCCGAGGCGGACGATGCGTTCCACGGGCGTGAAGATGACGGCCGGGGTTGGGGTTTCAGGAACAGAGGTTGTTGAGGTGATGACGGGAACGAGGTCGGTCATGAGGTCTCTC
>NZ_JAHFPF010000193.1 GCF_023259385.1 Brevundimonas sp.
CCTGGATGCGCAGCAGATCGTGCGGATCCGGGTTGCCGTCGATGATGTAGTCGCCCTTCTGGATCAGATCGCCGTCGTGGACGGAGATGTGCTTGCCCTTCGGGATCAGGAACTCGACCGCTTCGCCCTGGTTGCCGTCGGCATCCGGTTCCGGGGTGATCTTGATGCGGCGCTTGTTCTTGTAGTCGCGACCGAACTCAACGCGGCCATCCATTTCGGCGATGACGGCGCAGTCCTTCGGACGGCGGGCTTCGAACAGTTCGGCGACGCGCGGCAGACCGCCGGTGATGTCGCGGGTCTTGGCGCCTTCGGTCGGAACGCGGGCGATGATCTCGCCCGGCTTGACCTCGTCGCCGTTGTTCACGGACAGAACCGCGCCCACCGGCAGCAGGTAGCGGGCGTCGGAGCCCGAGGCCAGCTTGGCGTAGGCGTCGCCGTTGGTCACGCCCATGGCCGGACGCAGGTCCGAACCGCGGGGCGAGGCGCGCCAGTCGCTGACGACGCGCTGGGCGATGCCCGTCGCTTCGTCGGTCTCTTCCTTGACGGAGAGGCCTTCGACCAGGTCCTCGAAGCGCACCGTACCGGCGACTTCCGTCAGGATCGGGGTGGTGTAGGGATCCCACTCCGCCAGACGCTGGCTCTTGGCGACATCGCCGCCTTCCTTGACGCGGATGCGGGCGCCGTACGGGACCTTGTGGGTCTCACGGTCCTTGCCGTCGACCACGATGGTGATCGTGACGTTGCGGCTCATGGCCACCAGATCGCCGTGCGCGGCCTTGACGGTCGGGCCGTTGATCCGGGCGGCGCCGGGGTTGGTCGCCTCGTAGAACGAGGTTTCCGCCACCTGGGCCGTACCGCCGATGTGGAAGGTCCGCATCGTCAGCTGGGTGCCGGGCTCGCCGATCGACTGGGCGGCGATGACGCCCACCGCTTCGCCGATGTTGACGTTGGTGCCGCGCGCCAGGTCACGGCCGTAGCAGAAGGCGCAGATGCCGGCTTCGGCTTCGCAGGTCAGGGCCGAACGGACCTTGATCGACTGCACGCCGGCCTTGTCGATGACCTCGACTTCTTCTTCCTGCAGATAGGTGTCCGCCGGGAACAGGACGGTGTCGCCGCCCGGCTCCTTGATGTCCTCGGCCGCGTAACGGCCCAGCACGCGTTGACCCAGCGAGACCAGCACGTCGCCGCCTTCAACCACGGCGCGCAGGGTGATGCCGCGCGTCGAGCCGCAGTCGTCTTCGGTGACGATCGAGTCCTGCGCCACGTCCACCAGACGACGGGTCAGGTAACCCGAGTTGGCGGTCTTCAGCGCGGTGTCGGCCAGACCCTTACGGGCGCCGTGGGTGGAGTTGAAGTATTCAAGGACGGTCAGGCCTTCCTTGAAGTTCGAGATGATCGGCGTCTCGATGATCTCGCCCGAGGGCTTGGCCATCAGGCCGCGCATGCCGCCCAGCTGCTTCATCTGCGCCTGCGAACCACGGGCGCCGGAGTTGGCCATCATGAACACCGAGTTGATGTCGGGGTTCTGACCCTTGATCAGCACGCGGGGCTGGGCGATCTCGCCCATCATCGCGTCGGCGATCTTGTCCGTGGCCTTGGCCCAGGCGTCGACGACCTTGTTGTACTTCTCACCCTTGGTGATCAGGCCGTCGGCGTACTGTTGCTCGTACTCCTCGACCTGGGTGCGGGTGTCGGCGACCAGACCGGCCTTGGCGGCCGGAATGACGATGTCGTCCTTGCCGAACGAAATGCCGGCCTTGGCCGCTTCGCGGAAGCCCAGCTGCATCATCTGGTCGGCGAAGATGACCGTCGCCTTCTGACCACAGTGACGGTAGACCTGATCGATAAGGTTGCCGATTTCCTTCTTGGTCAGGTTCTTCTCAAGCAGGCGGTAGCCGATGTTGGCGTTGTGCGGCAGCAGGGCGCCCAGCTTCATCCGGCCCGGCGTCGTGTCGATGACCTTGGTCACGACTTCGCCGGCGGCGTTCATCTCGGTCCAGCGCGCCTTGATCTTGGTGTGCAGGGTCACGACACCGGCGTCGAGCGCGGCGTCGATCTCGCCCATGTTGGCGAACAGCTTGCCTTCGCCCTTCTCGCCTTCCTTGACCAGCGACAGGTAGTACAGGCCCAGGACGATGTCCTGCGACGGCACGATGATCGGCTTGCCGTTGGCGGGCGACAGGATGTTGTTCGTCGACATCATCAGGACGCGCGCTTCCAGCTGGGCCTCGAGGCTCAGCGGGACGTGCACGGCCATCTGGTCGCCGTCGAAGTCGGCGTTGAACGCGGTACAGACCAGCGGGTGCAGGCGGATGGCCTTGCCCTCGATCAGCTTCGGCTCGAACGCCTGGATGCCCAGACGGTGAAGCGTCGGCGCGCGGTTCAGCAGGACCGGGTGCTCACGGATGACCTCGTCCAGGATGTCCCAGACCTGCGGCTGCTCGCGCTCGACCATGCGCTTGGACTGCTTGACGGTGCCCGACAGGCCCTTGGCGTCCAGGCGCGCGTAGATGAACGGCTTGAACAGCTCCAGCGCCATCTTCTTGGGCAGGCCGCACTCGTGCAGCTTCAGCTCGGGACCCACGGTGATGACCGAACGGCCCGAGTAGTCGACGCGCTTGCCCAGAAGGTTCTGGCGGAAGCGGCCCTGCTTGCCCTTCAGCATGTCGGCCAGCGACTTCAGCGGACGCTTGTTGGCGCCCGTGATCACCCGGCCGCGACGGCCGTTGTCGAACAGGGCGTCGACCGATTCCTGCAGCATCCGCTTTTCGTTGCGGATGATGATGTCCGGCGCGCGCAGCTCGATCAGGCGCTTCAGGCGGTTGTTCCGGTTGATGACCCGGCGATACAGGTCGTTCAGGTCGGAGGTCGCGAAGCGGCCGCCGTCCAGCGGCACCAGCGGGCGCAGTTCCGGCGGGATCACCGGCACGACCGTCAGGATCATCCACTCGGGCTTGTTGCCGCTCTCGAGGAAGGCCTCGATCAGCTTCAGGCGCTTGGAGGCCTTCTTGGCCTTCATTTCCGAGGGGCTGTCGGCCAGTTCGCCGCGGTGCTTCTCGGCTTCCGCGTGCAGGTCGATGCCCATCAGCAGGTTGCGGACGGCCTCGGCGCCGATCTCGGCGGTGAAGCCGTCATCGCCGAACTCTTCCTGGTAGCGGTAGAACTCGTCTTCCGTCAGCAGTTGGTTCTGCTTCAGCGGGGTCAGGCCCGGCTCGGTGACGATGTAGTTCTCGAAGTACAGGACGCGTTCCACGTCCTTCAGCGCCATGTCCAGCATCAGCGAGATGCGCGACGGCAGCGACTTCAGGAACCAGATGTGGGCGACCGGCGAGGCCAGTTCGATGTGGCCCATGCGCTCGCGGCGGACGCGGGCCAGGGTGACCTCGACGCCGCACTTCTCGCAGATGATGCCCTTGTACTTCATGCGCTTGTACTTGCCGCACAGGCATTCGTAGTCCTTGGTCGGGCCAAAGATACGGGCGCAGAACAGGCCGTCACGCTCGGGCTTGAACGTGCGGTAGTTGATGGTCTCCGGCTTCTTGATCTCGCCGAACGACCACGAGCGGATCTTCTCCGGCGAGGCCAGGGCGATCCGGATCTGGTCGAAGGTCGGGGTGACCGGGACCGGGTTGAAGATGTTCAGGACTTCCTGGTTCATCTTTATTCCTTCTGCGGGGTGACCCGCCATAAATCTCAAAGGTTGGAGAGCTCTCCTCCCCCTTCATGGGGAGGTGGCGGCGAAGCCGACGGAGGGGGTCTTTCGACCGTGCGGAGGTTCCCCCTCCGGCCCTCCGGGCCACCTCCCCCAGAAGGAGGAGGAGACCGTTGGCTTCGCTTATGAGTTCTCCAGCTCCACGTTCAGGCCCAGCGAGCGCATTTCCTTCACGAGCACGTTGAACGACTCGGGGATGCCCGCCTCGAAGCTGTCGTCGCCGCGGACGATCGCCTCGTAGACCTTGGTACGGCCGGCCACGTCGTCGGACTTCACCGTCAGCATTTCCTGCAGGGTGTAGGCGGCGCCGTAGGCTTCCAGCGCCCACACCTCCATTTCGCCGAAGCGCTGGCCGCCGAACTGCGCCTTGCCGCCCAGCGGTTGCTGGGTGACGAGCGAGTACGGGCCGATGGAGCGGGCGTGGATCTTGTCGTCGACCAGGTGGTGCAGCTTCAGCATGTAGATGTAGCCGACCGTGACCGGACGCTTGAACTGCTCGCCGGTCTGACCGTCGTACAGGATCGACTGGGCCGACTTGTTCAGCCCCGCCTCTTCCAGCAGGCGTTCGATGTCGCCGATGTGCGCACCGTCGAAGACCGGGGTCGCGAAGGGCACGCCCTTGGACAGGTTCTTCGCCAGTTCGATCAGCTCTTCCTCATCCTGCGGCAACGGGGTTTCCGGGCCGTAGATATGCGTCAGACGATCGATCAGCGCCTGCTTCTGACCCCCCTGCTGCCAGGCTTCCAGCAGACCGGAGATCTGCTTGCCCAGGCCGGCGGCGGCCCAACCCAGGTGGGTTTCGAAGATCTGGCCGATGTTCATGCGCGAAGGCACGCCCAGCGGGTTCAGAACGACGTCAACGTGCGTGCCGTCTTCCAGGTGCGGCATGTCCTCGATCGGCAGGATCTTGGAGATGACGCCCTTGTTGCCGTGACGGCCGGCCATCTTGTCGCCGGGCTGAAGCTTGCGCTTCACGGCCACGAAGACCTTGACCATCTTCATCACGCCGGGGGGCAGTTCGTCGCCGCGTTGCAGCTTCTCGACCTTGTCTTCGAAACGACGGTCCAGTTGCTTACGCGCATCCTCGAACTGGCGCTTCATCGCCTCCAGCTCGCCCATGGCCTTCTCGTCGTCCAGGGCGATCTGCCACCACAGACCACGGCTGACCTCGGCCAGCTTCTCTTCGGTCAGTTCGCCGCGGCCGATGCCCTTGGGACCGGAGACGGCGTTCTTGCCCAGGATCAGCGGCTTCAGGCGGCCATAGACGTTGCGCTCAAGGATCTTGAGCTCATCGTCGCGGTCCTTGCCCAGGCGTTCGATCTCGGCGCGTTCGATCGCCATGGCGCGCTCGTCCTTGTCGACGCCGTGACGGTTGAAGACGCGAACGTCAACGATCGTGCCGGCGACGCCGGGCGGCAGGCGCAGGGAGGTGTCGCGCACGTCCGAAGCCTTCTCCCCGAAGATGGCGCGCAGCAGCTTCTCTTCAGGGGTCATCGGGCTTTCGCCCTTCGGCGTCACCTTGCCGACCAGAATGTCGCCCGGCTGGACCTCGGCGCCGATGGCCACGATGCCTGCTTCGTCGAGGTTGCGCAGGGCTTCCTCGCCGACGTTGGGGATGTCGCGGGTGATTTCCTCCGGGCCCAACTTCGTATCACGCGCCATCACTTCGAATTCCTCGAGGTGGATGGAGGTGAAGACGTCGTCGCGCACGATGCGCTCCGAGATCAGGATGGAGTCTTCGAAGTTGTAGCCGTTCCAGGGCATGAAGGCGACGAGGGCGTTGCGGCCCAGGGCCAGTTCGCCCAGGTCCGTCGAGGGGCCGTCGGCGATGACGTCGCCGGCCTTCACCTGGTCGCCCACGCGCACGATCGGGCGCTGGTTGATGCAGGTCGACTGGTTGGAACGCTGGAACTTCGACAGGCGATAGATGTCGACGCCCGAACGGGCGGCGTCCACGTCGCCGGTGGCGCGCACGACGATCCGGGTGCCGTCGATCTGTTCGACGACGCCTTCACGACGGGCGACCACGACGGCGCCGGAGTCCACGGCCACGACCGCTTCCATGCCGGTGCCGACCAGCGGCGCGTCCGACTGCACCAGAGGCACGGCCTGACGTTGCATGTTCGCGCCCATCAGTGCGCGGTTGGCGTCATCGTTTTCCAGGAAGGGGATCAGGGCGGCGGCGACCGAAACGACCTGCTTCGGCGACACGTCCATCATGTCCACGGCGTCGCGGTTCAGCAGCTGGGATTCGCCGTTGATCCGGCCGGGGACCAGGTCCTCGACGATGCTGCCGTTCTTCAGTTCGATGTTGGCCTGGGCGATCGTGTATTTCGACTCTTCCATGGCCGAGATGTAGACCACCTCGTTCTGGGCCACGCCGTCCTTCACGCGACGGTACGGGCTCTCGATGAAGCCGTACTTGTTGACGCGCGCGTGGGTGGCCAGCGAGTTGATCAGGCCGATGTTCGGGCCTTCCGGCGTTTCGATCGGGCAGATGCGGCCGTAGTGGGTCGGGTGAACGTCGCGGACTTCGAAGCCCGCGCGCTCGCGCGTCAGACCGCCCGGGCCAAGCGCCGAAAGGCGACGCTTGTGGGTGATTTCCGACAGCGGGTTCGTCTGGTCCATGAACTGCGACAGCTGCGACGAACCGAAGAACTCGCGAACCGCAGCGGCGGCCGGCTTGGCGTTGATCAGGTCGTGCGGCATGACCGTGTCGATATCGACCGAGGACATGCGCTCCTTGATGGCGCGCTCCATCCGCAGCAGACCGACGCGATACTGGTTCTCCAGCAGCTCGCCGACCGAACGGACCCGGCGGTTGCCCAGGTTGTCGATGTCGTCGATCTCGCCGCGACCGTCCTTCAGGCCGACCAGGATCTGCAGCACCTTCAGCACGTCGTCCTTGCGCAGGACGCGGATCTCGTCGGAAACCTCGGGGGTCTCCAGGCGCATGTTCATCTTGACCCGGCCGACGGCCGACAGGTCATAGCGTTCGCTGTCGAAGAACAGCGAGTTGAACATGTTGTCGGCGGCTTCCGGGGTGGGCGGCTCGCCCGGACGCATCACGCGATAGACGTCGAACAGGGCGTCCTCGCGGGTGTCGTTCTTGTCGATGCGCAGGGTGTTGCGCATGTAGGCGCCGACCGTGACGTGGTCGATGTCCAGCACGTCGATGGTGGTGAAGCCGTTTTGCTCCAGCACTTCGATCGTCGGGGCGTCCAGCTCG
>NZ_JAHFPF010000194.1 GCF_023259385.1 Brevundimonas sp.
GAACGCTGGCTCAATGACCGGCGCCGGTCCGTCGAACGCAGTCTCGACCGGCTGGGCGCCTTCCTGGACGAAACCAAACCAGAGACGGAGACCTGACCATGACGACCCCGGACACGCCGGTCCTCGCCCACGGGACCTTCACGATCAAGCGCCGCTATGACGCCTCGCCCGAACGAGTGTTTCGCGCCTATGCCGATCCGGCCGCCTTCCGCCGCTGGTTCGTCGACGGCGAGGGCTGGACCATCCATGACTGGTCCCACGACTTCCGCGTCGGCGGCAGCGCCGGCGGCAGGTTCCGGTTCGGCGACGAGACCAACGACACCTGGTTCAACGACACCGAATACCTCGACATCGTCGAGAACAGCCGGATCATCACCAGCTATGTGATGGGCCGGATGGTGGGCGGGGAGAAGGAGCGCGCCTCCGCCTCCCTGGCCACGATCGAACTGGTCGCCGACGGCTCCGGCACGCGCCTGATCTATACCGAGCAGGGCGCCTTCTTCGGTCCGGACGGGGCGGATCACATCCCGCTGCGCGAGCACGGCTGCGGCGAGATGCTGGATGCGCTCGGCCGCGAGTTGAAGGCGCAGGCGTGATGGCCGGCAAGGTTCGCGTCAGCAGCTTCGCGATCTCCGCCGACGGGTTCGGCGCGGGGCCGGACCAGAGCCTGGAGGCGCCTCTGGGCGTCGGCGGCGAGCGGCTGCACGACTGGTTCTTTCCGACCCGGACCTTCCAGGCGATGTACGGCGACGGCAAGGGCGCGGACGGGATCGACCACGGGTTCGCCGAGCGCGGCATGGCCGGCCTCGGGGCCTGGATCCTGGGCCGCAACATGTTCGCACACTCGCGCGGCCCCTGGGTCGATGACGGCTGGGAGGGCTGGTGGGGCGAGGAGCCGCCCTATCACTGTCCGGTCTATGTCCTGACCCACCACCCGCGCGCGCCGCTCGAGATGAAGGGCGGCACGGTCTTCCATTTCGAGACCGGCGGGATCGAGGCGGCGCTGGAAAAGGCGCGCGCCGCGGCCGGCGACCGGGACATCCGCATCGGCGGCGGAACCGAGACCGTCCGCCAGTACCTGCGGGCCGGGCTGATCGACGTGCTGCACCTCGCCGTCTCGCCGGTGCTGCTGGGCCGGGGCGAGGCGTTCTGGGACGGGCTGGATCTGCCCGCGCTCGGTTACGAGATCGGCAGATCAACCGCGGGCGAGCGGGCGACCCATCTGGAGATCGTGCGCATCGGCCGGCGAGGCGAGGCATGACCGACGACCGCCTCGTCTTCGGCGCCTTCACGATCAAGCGCCGTTACGATGCCCGCCCCGAGCGGGTCTTCCGCGCCTTCACCGACCGCGAGATCAAGCAGCGCTGGATGGGCTGCGAGCACGTCGCCTCGCCGATGATCGAACATCTGGACTTCCGCGTCGGCGGCAAGGAGGTCAGCCGGGGCGGCGGCGAGGACGGCGAGCATCTGTTCGAGGGGACCTATCTCGACATCGTCGAGGGCCGCCGCTTCATCTTCGCCTTCGTCATGACGGTGGGCGGCCGCAAGCTGTCGGCCTCCCTCGCCTCGGTCGAGATCCTGGCCGACGGGGACGGGGCGCGGCTGATCTTCAACGAGCAGGGCGTCTATTTCGGCCAGGACGGCTGGGCCGAGCGCGAGGAAGGCACGGCCGTCGGAATGCAACAGATGGCCGACTGGCTGGCCGCGAACGAGGAGACTGTCTGATGGCCCTGATCCTGTGGTCCCACCCCTATGCCGGATACGGGCAGAAGACCGCGGTCGCCCTGTACGAACTGGGCCTGCCGTTCGAGCTGAAGCTGGTGGACGGTTCGCCGGAGGCCATGGAAGGCTTCATGGCCGTGTCGCCCTTCGCCAAGATGCCCGCGCTGGTGGACACGGCGGCGGGCCGCACGGTGATCGAGTCCAGCATCGTCATCGAATACCTGGACCGGCTGGCGGGCGGCGGGCGGCTGATCCCTGCCGATCCTGACCTGGCCCTTGAGGCGCGCTTCATCGACCGCATCCTGGACACCTATGTCGGGGGCAACATGAACAGGATCGTCTTCAACCGGCTGGGCCGCGCCGGCACGCCGAACGAGACGGCGATGGCGCTGGATGCGAAGGAGCTGGAAAGCGCCTGGGACATGCTGGAGGCGCGGCTGGGCGACGGCCGGACCTGGGGCGCGGGCGAGACCTTCACCCTGGCCGACTGCGGAGCTGCACCGCTGATGACCTACGCCCGGCGGCTGGTCCCGTTCGGCGACCGGCCCCGGCTGCGGGCCTGGCACGCACGGCTGATGGCGCGGCCCAGTTTCGTGCACGCACTGGAAGACGCCGCGCCGTTCGGAAATCTGATGCCCGCCCCTCTGCCTGAGGACTAGGCCAAGGCGCTCAAGGCCTCGGCTGCAGCACCATCAGGGTCGACAGGCCGTGCGCCAGCAGGCGGCCGGCTTCATCCTTCACCGTCGCCTCGGCGGTGATGATCTGGCGTCCGGCGTTGACCACCCGGCCCTCGCAGCGGACCCGGCCGGCGTCGGCGGTGATCGGCCGGGTGAAATTGGCCTGGGTCGACAGGGTCGAATAACTGACCCCCGCCGGCAGCAGCGAATGGGCCGCGCAGCCCGTGGCGCTGTCGATCAGCGTCAGGGCCCAGCCGCCGTGGACCGTGCCCTGCGGGTTGAGGATGTGCGGCCCGGTCCGCCCTTCAAACGCGGCGAAGCCCTCGCCGACCTCGACCAGGTCGAAGTCCAGGGTGGTGCTGATGGTGGCGGGCGGCAGCTTTCCGTCCAGCACGGCCTGCAGGACCTCGCGGCCGGGCAGGCGTCCGACGGCTTCGGCGGTGGTCTTCGGCGTATCGGTCATGGCGTCACAGTTAGGGGGTCGGCGATCCGACGCAAGCACGCGGCGGATCGCCGCGCGGGGGTGGCCGTTCCACCGTCCCGCACGTAGCTGTGGGGAAACCACCGGAGGAAACCCCGATGCCGCTTCTGATGTGCCCCAACGACAACGCCGCGATGCAGACGCTGGAACGCGGCGGCGTCCAGTTCGACATGTGCCCGAATTGCCGGGGCGTCTGGCTGGACCGCGGCGAGCTGGAAAAGCTGATGGAGTCCGCGACCGCTGAAGGCCGCGCCTCGGCCCCGCAGGCCGCGCCGGCGCCCCAGCCCCAGGCTCCCTATCCGCCGCAACAGGCGCAGCAGCCGTGGGGCGGCCAGCCGCAGGGCTATCGCGACGACCATCGCCGGGACGACCGCTACCGCCACGACGACGACTACAAATACAAAAAGAGGAAGCGCGACAGCATCTTCGACATTTTCGACTGACGCCTAGGCGGCCAGGCCGGCCGCCTTCATCAGGGTCTTCAGCGGGGCCAGAACCTCGGGCTGCGCGGCCAGCGCGGCCCGGGCCTCGGGTGCGCGGAACAGCTTGATCGCCTCGGCCTTGGCCCGATCAGCCGCGGGGCCCAGCGGCGCCGTCTCGCCCGCCGCCAGCCGCAGCAGCACCACCAGCTTTTGCGGCGCGGGGGCCGGCGAGCGGGACAGCATGGCCACGATCCGCGCCTCCGCCTCGACGGCGCCCCCCACCTTGCCGATCGCCTCGGTGATGTCGGCCTCGTCCTTGTCCGACAGGCCGCAGGCGCGCACCGCCCGCTGCAGGACGGCCAGAACGCCCAGCTTCTGCGCCGCCGTCTGCCCGCCCGCCTGCCGCATCTCGGTTTCAAAGCGCAGCGAGCCGACGCAGGCCGACAGCCAGCGCGCGGCGGACCGCTTGTTGGCCACGCCGGTGACGTTCTCGCACAGCCGGGTCAGGGCCTCGGCCTCGCACAGGACCGTGCGGCAGGTCTTGACGTAGGCGGCGACGAAATCGGCGGTGACCAGGGCCTTGGACCGCTCGTTGAAGGCGTTCTGGACCTCTTCCAGCGTCAGCAGCCGCCCGGCGGTGGCGGTCAGACAGGTCGCCAGCGCCCGCAGGATGTCGATCTCGCCGGCGGCGTCGTTGGGCCGCAGGCGGCGCGGGCTCATCAGCTCGCGCAGCACCATCCGGGCCAGGGCGGCCGACAGCAGGGGGAATTCGGCGATCTCGATGCGCGCCCCCAGCCGGGCGGCGGGGCCTTCCACGGCGGGGACGTGCAAGGCCATGCGCGGATCGTGCCGAACCAGAATTCCCACCTCGCGCGGGGCCACCATGCGAACCACGGCCGCCATGGCCGCGCCCTGGTCCAATGACGGGCCCAGAATGTCGGCCAGGCCGGCGCGCGAGCCCAGCATCTCGCACAGGATCTGTTCGATCGGGACCAGCACCATGGCGCGAGCCTGGCCGTCGCCCGGCGCGCGGTCGGCCAGGTCCATCAGCCGGTCCAGACGCGTCCGGCCGTCCTTCAGCCCCGCCAGGGCCGCGGCGACGACGCCGCCCATGATGAAGGCGCGCTCGGCTTGACCTTCCAGTCGGTGGGCCAGGTCCGCGAGCGAATGATGCTCGAGGCTGGGGAACCGGTTCTTGCGGCCCGCCATGACCAGCCGCTCGATCGTCGCGTCCGACAGCTTCTGATAGTGTCGCACCAGGTCGTGCACCGGCTTTCCGTCCGCCTGCGCTTCGGGCACGGCGACCTTCTGGATGGCGTGCTGAAGCTCCACGCCCGAGGCGTCCAGCCGTTCCGCCAGATCGGGCCGGTGCAGAAGCTCGAAGGCGGTCACGCCCTGCCGCTGCAGCCAGTCCTCCAGAACGCGGCCGATCTGTTCGCGGGCCATGGGCGCGTAGAGGTCGTAGGGCGTGCTGCAGCGCGGGCCCGTGGCGTCCTCCACCGTGACCCGCTTGGCCTTCATCTCCGGGACGCCGCGGGTCAGCACCGTCACGCTGTTGAATTCCATGGTGTCGGGGTCGAGGGTTTCCTTGGTCACCCGCACCGCCGCCGCATAGCCGTCGCGCAGCAGATCCTCGGCCGTGTCGATCGCATGGGCGCGATGCTCGGTCGCGATCTGGAGGGTCCAGGACGACGGCGCGGTCTTGCGGATATAGACTTCGTAGTGGATCGGGCCGGCCATGGAACGCTCTGACAGTTCCTCCTGATCATGGGACGGAGACTTTAAGGGCGGGTTTCGTTGCGGAATTGGCCGACGCGGCCCATCTTTTGCGCCGTAAAGTAACCGCGATGACGTAGAACGGTTACGCTTGCCGTGCGTTCATTGCGCGGACGATGAGCCTGCAAGGAGAAGCCGACTTGGCCAATATCACCCTGGTGGACGACGACGAGAACATCGTGGCGTCGGTTTCGCTGGCGCTGGAAAGCCATGGCCACAAGATCACGGCCTACCATGACGGCGCCGCCGGACTGGAAGCCCTGGAGGCGTCGCCGCCGGATCTGGCCATCCTCGATGTGAAGATGCCCCGCATGGACGGCATGGAAGTGCTGCGCCGCCTGCGCCAGACCTCCCAGATCCCGGTCATCATGCTGACGTCGAAGGACGAGGAGATCGACGAGATCCTCGGCTTCAACCTCGGCGCCGACGACTACATCCACAAGCCCTTCAGCCAGCGCCTGCTGATCGAACGGGTGAAGGCCCTGTTGCGCCGCACCGGCGCCGACGGCGGCGAGCCCGAGCCCAGCGCCGAGAACTCGAACAAGGCCATCAAGCGCGGCAAGCTGACGATGGACCCGGCGCGCCACGAAAGCACCTGGGACGGCCGTCCGGTGAAGCTGACGGTCACCGAATTCCTGCTGCTGCAGGCCCTGGCCCAGCGTCCCGGCTTCGTGAAGAGCCGCGACAACCTGATGGACGCCGCCTACGACGATCAGGTCTATGTCGATGACCGCACCATCGACAGCCACGTGAAGCGCATGCGCAAGAAGTTCAGGGTCGTCGATCCCGAGTTCGACGCGATCGAGACCCTGTATGGCGTCGGATACCGTTACCGCGAAAGCTGATCCGGCGCGGGCCGGAGACGGCCGGCCCCGCCGACCCAAGCGGTTCGGCGGGTCGCGTCTCGGCGGCCTGATTCTCGCGCTCAACCTGCTCAGCCTGCTGATCCTGTTCGTCGGGGCCCTGCTCCTGAACGAATGGCAGCGGGGCCTGATCGAGTCCCGGCAGGAGACGCTGGCGGCCCAGGCCGAACTGCTGGTGCGCGTGCTCGGCGAGCCCCAGATCGGCGTCACCCGCGGCGAACCGATCCCGGCGCTGGACCCGATCGAGGCCAGCCGCTGGCTGCGCGACAACTTCATTCCCGCCGGCCAGCGCGCGCGCCTGTTCGATGTGGACGGCATCCTGGTGGCCGACAGCTACTGGGTGACCGAGGCCATCCCCGGCGAACCCCTGCCTGACGCCCGGCCCGCGGGTTCGCCGGTGGCCGCGCCCGATGATGCGGCGGTGGCGGGTGACAGCCAGAAGGCCGAACGCGCCCGCCTCGCCCTCGCCGCCGAGGTCGAAGGGGCGCTGGAAGGTCAGCCCCAGGCCGAGGTGCGCACCTCGGAGAGCGGCGACCGCGTGGTGTCGGTCTCCATTCCCGTCCGTCACGTCCAGATGGTGCTCGGCGTCCTGACGCTGGAGGCCGGCGATGTCGACGAGACCATCGGCGCCCAGCGCCGCGCCCTGATGCCCTTCGCCCTGGTGGCCCTGTTCGTGAACCTGCTGGGGTCGCTGCTGCTGCACCTGTTCGTCGCCCGGCCGGTGATGCGGCTGTCCGCCGCCGCCGACGAGGTCCGTCTGCAGCGGGCGCGAGCCATCTCCCTGCCCGACCTGGAAAGCCGCAAGGACGAGATCGGCGACCTGGCCCGGTCGCTGGAGTCCATGACCGAGACCCTGTCCGCCCGGATGGACGCCATCGAGGCCTTCGCCGCCGACGTCAGTCACGAGATCAAGAACCCCCTGAC
>NZ_JAHFPF010000195.1 GCF_023259385.1 Brevundimonas sp.
TCGGCGATCAGGTCGCAGTACAGCTGCAGGGCGCGGGCGGCGTCGTCGTTACCCGGGATCGGGTAGGTGATGCCGTCCGGATCGCAGTTGGTGTCCAGGATGGCGATGATCGGGATGTTCAGCTTGCGGGCTTCCTGGATCGCGATCGCTTCCTTGTTGGTGTCGATCACGAACATGATGTCGGGGATGCCGCCCATGTCCTTGATGCCGCCCAGCGAGGCGTCCAGCTTGTCACGCTCGCGCTGCAGGCTCAGCAGCTCGCGCTTGACGCGGCCTTCGCCGCCGGATTCCAGCAGGCTGTCCAGCTCGCGCAGGCGGGCGATCGAACCCGAGACGGTCTTCCAGTTGGTCAGCGTGCCGCCGAGCCAACGGTTGTTCATGTAGTACTGGGCGCAACGCTTGGCGGCTTCGGCCACCGGGTCCGACGCCTGGCGCTTGGTGCCGACGAACAGGACGCGACCGCCCTTGGCGGCGACGTTGCGGATCTCGACCAGCGCCTGGTGCAGCAGCGGCATGGTCTGCGACAGGTCGATGATGTGGATGTTCGAGCGGGCGCCGAAGATGTAGCGGTCCATCTTCGGGTTCCAGCGGTGCGTCTGGTGACCGAAGTGAGCGCCGGCTTCGAGCAGCGAACGCATGGAGAATTCAGGCAGAGCCATGATCGGGTGTTCCTTTTTCCGATAGACGTTGCGTGGGCGTTTTAAAGATCCGGACGGACCCTCGGAATGGAGCGGTCGGGGATGTCTCCCCCGGCTGCGCCACGCCCACGTGCGAAGTGCGCGGGCCAAATAGGCGGGATGGGCCGAAATAGCAAGCATGGACGGCGTCCGGAGGTTCGATCATCCTGCCCGTTCGCTTTCCGAGGGGCCTGTAGAATGCGAAATCCGATCATCGCGGCGGTCGCCGCCGTCCTGCTGTTCGCGTCGCCGGCCGTCGCGCAGAGCGACCTGGAGGCGCGCCGCGCCGCCGCCCATGCGCTGATCGACGCCTCGCTTGCGAGCTTCCTCAATGACAGTGCTCCGAACCAGCGGGCCCAGCTGGCGGCGCTGCCCGGAATCAAACCGAGCGAGCGGGCGGCCCTGAACAAGGCGTTCGACGAGGGTTTCCCCGCCATGGTCCGCGAAGCCCAGGATTTCGCCGCCAACGCCGTGGCGGACGAATGGCCGCTGGAGCAGTTGCAGGATCCGTCCAATGTGGACGAGGCGCGGCTTGACGCCCTGATCGCGCGCATGGAGCCGACGATGACGGCCGTGGGAGAGCGTTTCGCCTTCAAGGTCGTCCAGACCGGCTGCTCGGCCGACGCCGAACCCTCGGTCGCCTGCACCCGGATACTGACGGCAATTCGCGGTAGAGAAGCCGCGCGCTAGTCCGGATGGCGCTCCAGCCGGATGTCCCGGACCGCGGTCCAGGTTCCGTCCGGCGTCCGGTCCAGCCGCACGATCCCCGATCCGCCCCGCCCCTCCTGCCGGGCGCGATAGGCGGCGTCGACGCCGAACTCGCCGTCGAAGACCACGTCATCGATGTAATAGGGCCGCCGCCCCGGTTCCCGCAGGAACAGGTGCACATGGGCAGGCATGGTCATGTCCGGATAGGGCGCGGGCTTGATGGTGTCGAAGGCGTACCGTCCCTGGGCGTCGGAGCGCACCCAGCCGCGCAGGCGGCCGTGACGCCGGCTCCAGGTCGTTTCCGTCGTCCCGTTCGCATAGAGGCCGGCGGCGTTGGTGTGGTGGGCGTAGATGACCACGCCTTCGACGGGGGCAGCACCGTCGGCGGCCAGGACCCGGCCGGTCAGCCGCATCCGTTCGCCCGGCTCGTTAGGGCCGGCCAGGCGGAGGCTTGGCGGCAGGCCGGAAGGCTCGCGCTCCGACACCGCCTCGCAGCCTTCGCAGGCGTAGAGGTTGGGGCGGACCTGGGCATTCCCGGACGGCGGTTCTTCGGCCCGGGTCTCGGCCGAGCGACTGCCGCAGGCGCAGACGACGAGCGCCCCGCCGAACAGGCTGAGACCGAACGCGCGTCTGTCCATGGCTCTGTCTCCACCGCTCCGGCGGCGACGATACGCCCGAAGCGCGATCCGGGAAAACGGCGTTTCGCCGCATGGACGGCTGCTGAAAGGCCGCCCAGGCCGGTTCCTTCGCCTAGCCGTCATCCTCGACGGGATAGTACTCGAGGCCGTTTCCGACCTGTTCGATGGTCAGGAGCGGGCCGGCCGGCAGGGTGGACCAGACCGCCGGCGGATCCTTGTCCACGTCGATGGTCGACCGCACCGTGCTGACACGCCGCGTCAGGAAGTTGACGCTGCGGTCCAGGGTGGCGCCGGTGTTGCGGCTGACCTCGGCGTAGTCGTGTCCGATCAGGCGCAGGGCGCCGTCTCGCCAGCGGAAGCGCGAGACCGAATTCCACATGGTCCAGCCGCCGGCCGACGCGAAGTAGTGCAGCGGGATCGACAGCGTCCCGTTGCGGATCTCCGGAGCGCTTTCCAGCACGTCCTCCAGCGCCGGTTCGAGGGGGCGCGGGATGAAGGTGTGGTTCCGCACCACGAGATCATAACCGCCGTCCCGGGCCAGGCCCACGATCAGGAGGCGGGGGTTGGTATCCAGCGTGTCCGCTCCGAAACCGTCATTCCGGACCCGGTTGACCGGGTCGTGCTGCTTCAGGACAAGGACCACGTCCGCGGCGCCGTCGCCGTTCAGGTCGCCCGCGACGCGATGTTCGATCCGCCAGCCCTCCGGCGCCAGGGCGGCCGGATCGCTGAAGCGGGACGGCAGGGGCGGATAGACGGCGGGCGGGACGCCGAGGGGGTTGTCGTCACCGACGGGCACGACTGCGCCCGCCAAGACTTGCGGCGGCGTCGGCGAGGCGGGAGCCTGGCGGGCGGTCGGCGGAACCGGCGCGCGCGGAGCATCGGGCGCATCGGTCGGCTGTCCGCAGGCCGCGAGGAGCAGACAGGCGGCTGTCGCAAGACTTGGTTTCATGAGGGGCCCCTTTCGGCCACCCTGCAGCACTTCCGGGCCGCCGTCACGTCCCGCGCGGCTTGACCCGGTTGGTCGGCGCGGCGACGGACGGGTCTTCCGGCCAGGGGTGGCGCGGGTAGCGGCCGCGCATGTCGGCGCGCACGTCCTTCCATGAGCCGGCCCAGAAGCCCGGCAGGTCCTTGGTCATCTGGATCGGCCGTCGCGCGGGCGACAGCAGAGCCAAGGTCAGCGGCGTGCCGCGCCCCACGGTCGGATGGACCTTGACCCCGAACAGCTCCTGCACCCGGATATCGACGCGCGGACCGCCTTCGGCGGCGTAGTCGATGGACGCCGAGCCCAGCGGCGTCTCCAGCCGTTCGGGCGCGAGATCGTTCAGGGCGCGCTGGCGATCCCACGGAATGAGGGTGCGCAGGCCGTCGGCCAGGGCGCCGTCCGGGATGGCCGTCAGCGACTGGACACTGTCCAGCAGGGGCCAGAGCCAGGTCTCGCGCTGATCATGCAGCCCTTCGTCAGACACGTCCGGCCAGCCGTCGTCGAAGGTGCGCAGGAAGGCGAGGCGCGCGCGCAGGGCCGAGGCGCGCTCGCCCCAGCGGATCGCCTTGAGCCCGTCGGTCTCGGCCTCGGTCTTCAGGGCGGCGGCGACGGCCTTGCGGTCGGGCGCGCCCATCAGCTTCTCATCGACCACGATGGCCCCGATCCGGCGGATGCGCTTCAGCACCATCCGGCCGGAGGGTTCGCGGGTCAGCCGGTCCTCGACCTCGAGGCGATGATCCAGCGCGGCGGGATCGACCGGGGCGGCCAGGCGGATGCGGTCGCGGGCGTCCCCTCCCCCGAGTTCGGCCACCGCCAGCCAGGCTTCGCGGGCCATGACGTCGGTGGGGTCCAGGAACGCGCCGCGGCCCGAGGCCAACAGGAATTCGCCGGGCTTGCCCCGCGCCTTGGCCACCCGCTCGGGGAAGGCCTCGGCCAGCAGGGCCCCGGGATCGGCGTCGCCGCCCTTCCCGCCTCCCGCCGCCTTCGCCCAGCGCTCGACCAGCTTCATGGCGTCGCGGGCGCGCGGCGAGCGATCGCGTTCCAGCCCCTTCAGCCGCTCGGACAGGTCGACGCCATTTCCGCCCAGACCCGGTTCGCTGAGCACGGCGGCGATGCGGGCGCCCAGGTCGGCGTCTTCCTGATCGCTGGCTACGGCGACCATGTGCGCCAGCCGGGGCGACAGGGGGATGCGGGTCAGGCGCCGCCCGTGCTCGGTCAGGCCGCCGTCGGGGTCCAGCGCGTCCAGCCGCTGCAGCACCTTGCGCGCCTCGGCGAAGGCGCCGGCGGGGGGCGGGTCCAGCAAGGCCAGCCCCTCCGGCGAGCGCGCGCCCCAGCGGGCCAGATCCAGCGCGAACGCGGTCAGGTCAGCCTCAAGGATTTCCGGCCGCTGGTGCGCCACCAGTCCCCGCGTCTGTTCCTCGTCCCAAAGGCGGTAGCAGACGCCCGGCTCGACCCGGCCCGCGCGGCCCCTGCGCTGTTCGGCGGAAGACCGGCTGACCTTGACGGTCGCCAGCCGGGTCAGGCCGCTGGAGGGTTCGAAGCGGGGCACGCGGGACAGGCCGCCGTCGATGACCACGCGCACGCCCTCGATGGTCAGGCTGGTCTCGGCGACCGAGGTGGCCAGCACGATCTTGCGGCGTCTGGCGACGGCTGGTTCGATGGCGCGGTCCTGCTCGCCCTTGTCCAGCGCGCCATACAGGGGGACGACGTCGGCGTTGGCGGGCAGGCGCTCGCCCAGAGCTCGGGCGACGCGATGGATCTCACCCTGTCCCGGCAGGAAGACGAGGATGGAGCCGGTCTCCTCTGCCAGCGCCTGGCGCACGGCGCGGGCGACGGCGTCCTCGAACCGTTCAGCGGCGCCGCGGCCCAGATAGCGGGTCTCGACCGGGAACATCCGGCCCTCGGCCTCGATCACCGGCGCCCATTCCCCCAAAGAATTGGCCAGAAGCTTCGACACTCCGGCGATGTCCAGCGTCGCCGACATGACCAGCAGCCGCAGGTCCTCGCGCAGCAGCCCCTGCGCCTCCCGCGCCAGCGCCAGGCCGAGGTCGGCGTCCAGGCTGCGTTCGTGGAATTCGTCGAAAAGCACCGCGCCGACCCCGTCCAGCGCCGGGTCGTCCAGAATCATGCGGGTGAAGACGCCCTCGGTGATGACCTCGATGCGGGTCTTCGGCCCGATGCGACTCTGCAGACGGGTGCGGTAGCCGACGATTCCGCCCGCCTGTTCGCCCAGCGAGGCGGCCATGCGGTCGGCGGCGGCGCGTGCGGCGAGGCGTCGCGGTTCCAAGACCAGCACCCGCCCCTCGCCCAGCCACGGCTGATCCAGCAGGGTCAGAGGCACGACCGTGGTCTTGCCCGCGCCCGGCGGGGCGGCCAGCACGGCGGCGTTGCTCTGCGCCAGCGCGGCCTTCAGCGGCTCAAGAACGGCGTGGATGGGAAGCGTCGTCATGCGGCTCAGTAGCGCAATGCGCGAGGAGCGCGCCAAGAAAGCTGCGGTCTAGCGGCAACGAGGCAGGTCATCAAAGCGTCGCGACAGGTTCACGCTTCGGAAACCGCGTTGCCACTGGCCCTTCACCCCGCTAGCGTCCGCGCCAAAGCAGCGAGAGGGCTGCTAAATAAGTCGGAGGGGTAATCTTATGTGGCGCGTTAAATCGCTCGACGCGATTCTGGCCACGGCCGAGAAGAAGTCGCTTCATCGGTCGCTCGGCCCGGTTCAACTGACCCTGTTGGGGGTCGGCGCGATCATCGGCACCGGGATCTTCGTACTCACCGCGGCCGCCTCGCAGAAGGCCGGCCCGGGCATGATGTACAGCTTCATCATCGCCGGCGCCGTCTGCGCCGTCGCCGCGCTCTGCTACTCGGAACTGGCCGCGATGGCTCCGGTTTCCGGTTCGGCCTACACCTATACCTACGCCGTGATGGGCGAACTGCTGGCCTGGACGGTCGGCTGGGCGCTGATCCTGGAATATGCGGTGGCCGCATCCGCCGTGTCGGTCGGGTGGTCCGGCTATGTATTGGGGCTGATCGAGAACGCGCTCCATTTCGACTGGCCTGACAAACTTCAGGCCGGACCGGTCTGGACGATGAACGGCTTCATCCCGACGCCAGACTTCTCGGCGGGGCTCATCAACGTGCCGGCGATCGTCGTCGCCCTGGCCGTGACCCTGCTGCTGATGATCGGCACCACGGAAAGCGCCCGCGTCAACGCCATCCTGGTGGCCATCAAGGTCGCCGCCCTGACCGCCTTCATCGTGCTGACCCTGCCGGTCATCAAATCCGGCAACTTCCAGCCCTTCGCGCCGAACGGCTGGTTCGGACCGGCAGGCACCACGGGCATGGGCATCGTCGGCGCCGCGGCGTCGATCTTCTTCGCCTACGTCGGCTTCGACGCGGTCTCGACCGCCGCCGAAGAGACCAAGAACCCGCAGCGCAACGTGCCGATCGGCCTGATCGGCTCGCTGGCCATCTGCACCATCTTCTATCTGCTGGTCGCGGCCGGCGCGGTCGGGGCCATCGGCGCCCAACTGGTGCTCGGCGCCGACGGTCACGCCGTCCAGCCGGGGTCGCCCGCCTTCACCGCCGCCTGCGCCCTGGCCCAGAACTCCAGCCAGCTGGTCTGCTCGAACGAGGCCTTGGCCCACGTCCTGCGCGAGATCAACTTCCCGGCCGTCGGCAACGCCCTGGGCATCGCCGCCATGCTGGCCCTGCCTTCGGTCATCCTGATGATGATCTACGGCCAGACCCGCATCTTCTTCGTGATGGCGCGCGACGGCCTGCTGCCGGAGAGCTTCGCCAAGGTTCACCCGAAGTGGAAGACGCCCTACATCGTCACCCT
>NZ_JAHFPF010000196.1 GCF_023259385.1 Brevundimonas sp.
CGCGGCCATGCGCTTGGCCGGATCGTCCAGCATCTTGCACAGCGAACCGGCCAGGCGGGTGACCAGCGGATACTGGTAGGTCGAGCCCAGGCCCTTCAGGTCGTGGGCGCGGAAATACAGGCCCTCGGCGGTCTGGGCGTTGTAGCCCTGGGCGCGGATGTCGGCCTGGGCCTGGTCCAGCTTGGTGATCTCGTCCTGCAGCCACTGGCCGAATTGGGCCGACATGGCCTTGAGGGCTTCCTCGGCCTTGGCGATCGCATTGGCGTCGATGCCGCCGAAGGCGCCACCGACCTTCATGCGAAGGGTGTTGGGCGGACGAATGACCTGGGCAGAGTTGCTCACCGGGCGCTCCCGAAATTGACTGGCGCTTTTGGTCGCACAAACGACCTTAAGAAGCCGTGCACGCGGGGGAATTTGCCCTCAGGACGCGAACTGTTCCGCCAGCACCCGCTCCTCGAACGAGCGGCCCTCGTCGAACAGCATGGTCAGGGCGATGTCGCGGCGTTCGCGCACATCGACGCGGGTGACCCGCCGGACCTCGAAATTGTCGGCGGTGGCGCTGACCGGGCGCTTGTCGGCTTCCAGGATCTCGAAACAGACCGTGGCCTGGTGGGGCAGCAGGGCGCCGCGCCAGCGACGGGGACGGAAGGCGCTGATCGGGGTCAGGGCCAGGACCCGCGAATCCAGCGGGATGATCGGGCCGTGGGCCGACAGGTTGTAGGCGGTCGAGCCCGCCGCCGTGGCCACCAGGCAGCCGTCGCAGGCCAGTTCCTCCAGCCGCACGCGGCCGTCGACGCTGATGCGCAGCTTGGCGCTCTGCCGCGTCTGGCGCAGCAGGGAGACCTCGTTGATGGCCAGGCCGCTGTGGACCTGTCCGGACTCCGTCCAGGCGTCCATCTGCAGCGGGTGGATGACCGCGCGGCCGGCGCCGGACAGCCTTTCCAGCAGGCCGTCCTCCTCATAGTCGTTCATCAGGAAGCCGACCGAGCCGCGGTTCATGCCGAACACCGGGGTGCGGCGCTCCATCACCGTGTGCAGGGTCTCCAGCATGAAGCCGTCGCCGCCCAGGGCCACGATCACGTCGGCCTGCTCCTCGGGCGCCGAGCCGTAGCGCTCGGCCAGCCGCGCGCGGGCCTCCAGGGCCTCCGGTCGATCGGAGGCGGCGAAGGCGATGCGAAGAGGGCGGTCGGAGGAGGAGGTCACCGTCGCACGCAAGCCGAGCGGGCCTGTGAAGTCAAACGGCGATGCGCTGTTCGGTCGGATCCGGATCGACCAGGGCGCGGAAGGCGCGGGCCGCGGAGGTCGCCGACAGGGCGCCGCGCTGCCACACCGGATCGCCCAGGTCGCCGGGCAGGCCGTGGTTCAGCTTGCGCAGTTCGGTCAGCAGGGTCGGGAAGACCGCGCGGTCGATGCCGACGACGGAACAGGCGTAATACAGGGCCTCGGGCCTGGACGCGCGCAGGGCCTGACGGATCTGGTTGACGGTGAAGCCGCTCAGCGCGGCCAGGCCGTGGACCAGCAGGCTGAGGCGCTTCTCGCGCACGGCGCGGATCAGCATGGCGGGCTTCAGCTGGCCGGCGGCCTGCAGCTTGGCGACCAGCCGGCGCTCCATCTCCTCGCGCTCGGGCGTGTCCTCGGGGATGTCGTCGGGCCGGTCCTTGCGCATGACGCCCTCGACGGCGTCGTACACGGCGTTTCCGAACTTGCGCTCGTCGACCTGGAAGCGGGCGCCGATCGACTCGCGCAGGGCGGCGCCGACCCAGTGGTACATCTGTTCGGCCAGGGCCTCGGTCAGGCGCGGGTGGCGCGACAGCGGTCCGCGCAGGGCGGCGATGCGGCGCGAATGCTCGACCAGCCGGCGGAAGCCCTCGCCGCTGATCTGGGCGGTGCGGTTGGTGGCCAGGGCGGTCAGGACGGCGGGGACGCCGCGCTCGATGACGGCGTCAGCGACGCGGCCGCTGATCTCTGGACGGCGGGCCACGGCGATCTGGTGGTCCAGCGAGGCCTCGACCAGGATCCTCAGCAGATCCTCGTCCTGCAGCACGGGGCTGGCGGCCAGGATGGGGGCGGCGATCTCGATCTCGTCCAGCGCCAGCACATTGACCAGGGCCGGCGGGGCCCAGTCGGCGTGGGCCAGGCGGCTGGCCAGGGCCTTGCGGATGTCGCGTTCGGCCTGGCGGGCCAGGAACAGGAAGATCTCGCCCAGGATGGGGGACAGCTGGCCGTCCGGCGGGCTGGCGTCGCACAGGGCCATGACGCCCAGAAGCAATCTCTGGCGGGCGTCGGGACTGTTGTTTCGGGCCAGCGCCAGCAGGTCTTCGGCGCGCGGCGCGCGCTCGGGGGACCGGGACGGATTGAGCTGGACGAGAACGGTCACACACGCCTCCGGCGCACCGTTAGGGTTACGGCAGGATTTACCGTACCGCTTGCAACCTAAGAGGCGGTTAACGGAACCTGAATCTTGACGCGGCCCCGCCCCGGGGCGAGCGTGCGCGCCATAAGAACGAGGCGAGGACGACGGCCATGGCTGACGGTGCAATGACTTCCCTGAAGTCTCGGGTGTCCGAGGCGGAGTGGAACACCCGCGTCGAACTGGCGGCCCTGTACCGCCTGGTGGCGCTGCACGGGTGGGACGACATGATCTTCACCCATATCTCGGCCCGCGTGCCGGGGCCCGAGCATCATTTCCTGATCAATCCGTACGGCTGGTATTTCGAGGAGATGACGGCCTCGTCCCTCGTGAAGGTCGATCTGGACGGCAACATCGTCCAGGAGACCGAGAACTTCATCAATCCGGCGGGGTTCACCATCCACTCGGCCATCCACGGGGCCCGGGATGACGCGCATTTCGTCATCCACCTGCACACCGTGGCCGGCGTCGGCGTGGCGGCGCAGCAGGAGGGCCTGCTGCCGATCGGCCAGAACGCCTGCCTGCTGCAGCATCAGGTCGCCTATCACGGCTACGAAGGCCTGGCGCTGAACCACGAGGAGCGCGAGCGGCTGGTGGCGGACCTCGGCGACAAGCCGCTGATGCTGCTGCGCAACCACGGCACCCTGGCGGTCGGTCCGACGGCGGCGGCGGCCTGGATCGGCATGTTCTTCCTCGAGCGCGCCTGCGCCCAGCAGATCGCGGCCCTGTCCGGCGGGCGGGAACACGTCCTGTTCGCCCCCGACGCGGCCCAGGTCGAGACGCGGGAGCAGGGCAAGGGGATTGGTTTCATTTCGGCCCTCGCCTGGCCGGGCGCGTTGCGTATGCTCGACAGGAAGTCGCCCGGCTACGACGTGTGAGGCGGGCCGGGGGGCTGCTGCTGACGCTGGCGGCCCTTGGGGCCGCCGCCCCGGCCGCGGCCGGTCCCTGGACCTTGCCGAAGGGCGACGGGCAGGTGATCGTCAAGTTCGAAGACATGCGGGCCGGCGAAGGGTTCGGCCCGGACGGCAGCCTCGCCGACCTGCCCGCCGACCGCCGCGACACCGTGGTCTCGGTCTTCGCCGAATACGGCCTGACGGATCGCCTGACCGTCCGTTTCAAGGGCGACTGGCAGTCGGGGAAGGACGCCTTCGTCGACTACGAGGGCCGCGGGCCGCTGGAGATCGGCGTGAACTGGCAGGTCTGGCGCGACGACCGCACGGCGGTGGCCCTGTACGGCGGCGTGGCGGACGGCGGGGAAGGGCGCAACGCCGGCTATGCCCCGCCCGGCGTCGGCGGCCAGGACTGGGAGGTCCGCGCCTCGGCCGGCCGCTCGTTCGGACGGGCCCGGTGGATGTCCCGCGCGGCGACCGGCGGCTTCGTCACGCTGGAGGCGGCCCGGCGCATGCGGGGCGGCCTGCCGGACGAGACCCGCGTCGACGCCACGCTCGGCCTGCATTTCGGCGACAAGTGGATGCTGCTGAACCAGGCCTACGGCGGGCAGGCCGACGACGGCGGGCCGCGCTGGCTGTCGGTCGAGACCTCCCTGGTCCGGCGCTTCGGATCCTGGAGCGTCCAGGCCGGATGGCGCGAGGCCGTGGCCGGGCGGGAGACGCCGCGTTCGGGCGGTCCGGTCATCGGTCTATGGCGTCGCTTCTGACCGCGACGGAATTCGGAACAGCACCCGTTACATGAACTTAAGTTGCGTCGACGGCGAGAGCCGCTAAGTCGGCACGTCCCCAAAGTCCCGGAGCGCCCGCCGCGTGGTCAAGCGTCACTTCTTCCTCGTCGCCGCGGCGATCCTCCTGGCCCTGATGGTCGGCGCCCTCGTGCTGCGCATGGCGTTCGCCGACGATGAGAAGGCCGGCGGACCGGGCGGGGGCCGGGGCGGACCCGGCGGCGGACGCGGCCAGGCCGTGTCGGAAGCCGTCGCCGCGCCGCGCGAGTTCAGCGACCGCATCCGCGTCCTGGGCGTCGCCCGTGGCCGGCGCTCGGTCAACATCACCTCCTCAACCAGCGAACTGATCACCCGCGTGATGTTCTCGGACGGCCAGCGCGTCGCCGCCGGCACGCCCCTGGTCCAGCTGCAGGCCCGCGAGGAAGACGCCAACATCGCCGACAACCGCGCCCAGGTCGCCCGCGCCGAGACCATGTACGAGCGCTACAAGACACTGAACGACCGCGGTTTCGCCTCGGCGGCCATGGTCGAACAGTACGAGACCGAGCTGGAATCGGCCCGCGCCTCGCTGGCCGCGTCCGAGGCCCGCGCCGGGGACCGCACCATCCGTGCGCCGTTCGCGGGCGTGCTGGGCCTCAGCACCGTCACCCCGGGAACCCTGGTCAATCCGGGCGCCGTCATCACCACCCTGGACGACATCGACGTGGTCCGCGTCGACTTCCCCATCCCCGAGCGCTACCTGGCCGTCCTGCGGGCGGGGACGCCGATCACCGCCACCATCGACGCCTATGGCGACGAGGTCTTCACCGGCCGCATCGCCCTGATCGACACGCGGGTGAACGAGTCGACCCGCTCGGTCACCGCCCGCGCCGAAATCCCCAATCCCGGCGCCCGCATCCGGCCCGGCATGGCCGTCCGCGTCGCCGTCCAGCAGGGCCTGCGCCAGGGCATCGCCGTGCCCGAGGCCGCGGTCCAGTACGAAGGCGACGGCGCCTTCGTCTATCGCATCGCCAACGGCGAGCGCGGCTCCACGGCCCAGCGGGTCGTGGTCGAGACCGGCGCGGTCGAGGGCGGCTTCGTCGAGATCCTGTCCGGCCTGGCCAATGGCGACCGCGTGGTCGGCTCGGGCCTGAACCGCATCCAGCCAAACGCCCCCGTGCGCGTCGGCGGAGCGGGCGGGCGAGGCGGTCAAGGCGGGGGGCAGGGCGGCCGCGCCGCTCCGGCCCAGGGCGCCGCCCGATGATGCTCTCCGACGTTTCCGTCCGCCGCCCCGTCATGGCGGCGGTGGCGGCGATCGTGCTGTGCGTGATCGGCGCCGCGGCCTTCTTCTTCCTGCCGGTGCGCGAACTGCCGGACGTCGATCCGCCGATCGTGTCGGTGAACACCAGCTACGCCGGGGCCTCCGCCGAGGTCATCGAAAGCCGGATCACCGAGCCCATCGAGCAGCAGATCGCCGGCATCCAGGGCGTCGAGCGCATCACCTCGTCCAGCCGCGACGGCCGGTCGAGCGTGAACATCGAATTCTCGCTGGACCGCAACATCGACGACGCCGCCAACGACGTGCGCGACCGCGTCTCGCGCGTGGTCGGCCGCCTGCCGGACCAGGCCGATCCGCCCGAGGTGGCCAAGGCCGACTCGGACAGCCAGCCGATCATCATCCTGTTCCTGCGCTCGACCAGCCTGAACCGGCTGGAGCTGACGGACTACGCCGACCGCTATCTGATCGACCGCCTGGCCACCGTGCCGGGCGCCGCCCAGGTCCAGATCTACGGCGAGCAGCGCTACGCCATGCGCATCTGGCTGGACGCCGCCGCCCTGGCCGCGCGCGGACTGACCGTCACCGACGTCGAGACCGCCCTGACGGCCCAGAACGTCGAACTGCCCGCCGGTTCGCTGGAGTCGGGCCAGAAGGACTACACCGTCCGCGTCGCGCGCACCTACGCCCGCGCCGAGGACTTCCGCCAACTGCCCATCGGCCTCCAACGCCGCCGCCTCGAACAACACCAGCGGCCTGGCCACCAACAGCAACGCCCTGCCCAGCGGCGCCACCGGCGCCATCCAGGGCCAGGCGGCCTATGTCACCCGTCTGGGCGACATCGCCCGCGTCGTGGAGGCTCCCGCCGAGGACCGCCGCCTGTTCCGCGGCAACGGCGTCGACCAGATCGGCCTGGCCGTCACCCGTCAGGCCCAGTCCAACGACCTGGCCATCTCCGACGGCGTGCACAAGATGATCGAGCAGATCCGCCCCAGCCTGCCGCCGGGCACGGAGCTGGTCGTCGGGTCCGACAACTCGGTCTTCACCAGCCACGCCATCGACGAGGTGTGGATCACCATCGGCATCTCGATGGCGCTGGTCGCCCTGGTCAACTTCATCTTCCTGGGCACCCTGCGCGCCGCCCTGATCCCGTCGATCGTGGCGCCCATCTGCCTGTTGGCCACCTTCATCGTCCTGGCCCCGCTGGGCTTCTCGCTGAACCTGCTGACCCTGCTGGCTCTGGTGCTGGCCATCGGTCTGGTGGTCGACGACGCCATCGTGGTGACCGAGAACATCCAGCGCCGCATCGACCACGGCGAACCGCCCCTGGTCGCCGCCGAGCGCGGCGCGCGCCAGGTGTTCTTCGCCGTCGTGGCCACGACCGTGGTGCTGCTGGCGGTGTTCGCGCCGCTGCTGTTCCTGCCCGGCTACGTCGGCCGCCTGTTCGTCGAGCTGGCGGCGGCCATCGCCGCGGCCGTGGCCTTCTCGGCCT
>NZ_JAHFPF010000197.1 GCF_023259385.1 Brevundimonas sp.
CACCGCCTCGGCCTCGGCGGCGCGGACCAGGGCGGCCAGCTCATCGACCTTGCCGGAGCCGAACAGGGTGGCGGGCGTGACCTTGCGCACGCGCACGATCTCTTCGGCGCGCACGTCGAGGTCCAGCGCGCGGGCCAGGCCCACGGCTTCCTCGAGGCGTTCCTCGGCGAGGCGGGAGCTTTCCGAACGTCCGTCGGGGTGGATGACGACCGCCCGGATCAGAGGGACGGAATGGTCGATATGCTTGGTGGTCAGGTCTGGGGGCTTTCTGATGGGCGTCGTCCTCGGGCTGGACCCGAGGTGCGGATGTTGTGGTGCAAGGCTCCTAGATAGGAACTCACGGGCCATTGGACCATCCCGCGCCGTACCTCCTTGCTATCGTCATCCCGGGGGCGCGAAGCGAACCCCGGGACCCAGCGGCGCGCGTGAGCGTGACCCTGTCGGGAGCACCGGCATTTCGCCGCCGTAGCGGCGCCGCTGGGTCCCGGCTTTCGCCGGGATGACGATAGCAATGAAGGAACCTAGTCCTCGTCGGCTTCCGGCTCGTACAGCTGCACGGGCGCCGAGGGCATGATGGTCGAGATGGCGTGCTTGTAGACGAGCTGGGACTGGCCGTCGCGACGCAGCAGCACACAGAAGTTGTCGAACCAGGTCACGATGCCCTGCAGCTTGACCCCGTTGACCAGGAAGATGGTCAGCGGCGTCTTGGTCTTGCGGACCGAGTTGAGGAAGGTGTCCTGAAGGTTCTGACGCTTGTCTTGAGACATGGCAGGTTATCCCTGGTCTTGTTGTTCTCCGGCCGGGGAGCGGCGCGGGACCGGTCGATGCCGGCGACCGCCACCTTACCCGCCCCCGCGCCTCCCGCAACGCCCTAGATGGCGTCGCGGGTCCCGCGTTCGATATAAAGTTCGCGCAGACGCGTCGCGACCGGGCCGGGTTTGCCGTTGCCGATCTTCACCCCGTCGATGGAGACGGCGGGCATGACGAAGGCGCCGGCGGCGGTGAAGAAGGCCTCCTTGGCGCGCTGGGCCTCTTCCACGGTGAAGCCGCGTTCCTCCAGCTCGATGCCCTCTTCCTTGAGGATGTCGAGCAGGGTCGTGCGGGTGCAGCCCTTGAGGATGTTGGCCTGGGTGTCGCGGGTGCGCAGCTTGCCGTGCTCGTCGATGATCCAGGCGTTGGTCGAGGAGCCCTCGGTCACCAGGCCCATGTCGTCGACCATCCAGCATTCGTAGGCGCCGCGGTCGCGGGCGTGCTGCTTGGCCAGCACATTGGCCAGCAGGCCGACCGTCTTGATGTCGCAGCGTCCCCAGCGGATGTCCGGCGTGGTGACCACGGCCACGCCGTTGGCGGCGGTGGCGTCGGACTTCATCGGGTTGATGGACTTGGAGGTGACCACCACGCTGGGCGGGGTGCCCTCGGGCGGGAACGGGTGGTCGCGGCGCGCCGTGCCGCGCGTGACCTGCAGATAGACGATGCCGTTACGGACCCGGTTGCGGCGGATGGTTTCCTTCAGCACCTGGGTCAGGCTTTCGCGCGACATGGGGATGTCGATGCGCAGCTCGTTGAGACTGCGGTGAAGGCGGGTCATGTGGCCGTCGAAATCGGCCATGCGGCCGTCGAAGACCGACCAGACCTCATAGACGCCGTCGGCGAACTGGAAGCCCCGGTCCTCGACATGGACGGTGGCGCGGTTGTGCGGGACGTACTGGCCGTTGACGTAGGCGACGCGGCTCATTCCTCGACAGGCCCTTCTTCCTCTTCCTCGCCGCCGCGGGACGGCGAGACGCCCAACGACTTGAGCTTTCTGTGCAGCGCGGACCGCTCCATGCCGATGAAGGCGGCGGTGCGCGAGATATTGCCGCCGAACCGCATGATCTGGGCGGCCAGGTATTCACGCTCGAACACCTCGCGGGCCTCGCGCAGCGGCAGGGCGATGATGCGTTCGGCGCCGAGGGTGCCGGTGGAGTTGGCGTTGGTCGCCTCGGACGGCAGGGCGTCGGCGCCGATCGGATCGTTGATGTCGCCGGTGGCGAGGATCAGCAGCCGCTCGACGTTGTTGCGCAGCCGGCGGACGTTGCCCGGCCAGGGATGGACCTGCAGAACGGCGATGGCGTCGTCGCCCAGGCGGCGGCGCGGCAGCCCCTGCGACGACGCCAGAGTTTCGATGAAGTAGTCGACCAGCTCTTGGATGTCCTCGCGGCGCTCGGACAGCGCCGGCACGCGGATCGGCACCACGTTCAGGCGGTGGAACAGGTCCTCGCGGAAGCGGCCCTCGGCGATCTCGGTCTTGAGATCGCGCGAGGTGGAGGTGACGACGCGAACGTCGACCTGCACGTCCTGCTCACCGCCGACGCGGCGGAAGCGCTGCTCGACCAGGACCCGCAGGACGCGGCTCTGGCTCTCGCGCGGCATGTCGCCGACGTCGTCCAGGTAGAGGGTGCCGTTGTGGGCGCGTTCGAACACGCCGATCTTGCGCGGCCGGCCGTCGACGCCCTCCTCGCCGAACAGCTCCAGGTCGAGGCGTTCGGGGGTCATGCCGGCGGCGGCGATGGCCACGAACTCGCCGCGAGCGCGGGCGCTGGCCTCGTGAATCTGGCGGGCGACCAGCTCCTTGCCCGAGCCGGGCGGACCCGAGATCAGGACACGGCTGTTGGCCGGGGCGACCTTGGCGATGGTCGAGCGCAGGGTCTGGGCGGCCGCCGACTTGCCGATCAGGCCGGTCGGGGCGGCGACCTGGGCGCGCAGGCGGCGGTTCTCGCGCTTCAGCTGCGAGGCCTCCAGCGCGCGCTGGACGACGACGACCAGCCGGTCGGACTTGAACGGCTTTTCGATGAAGTCATAGGCGCCGCGCTGCAGGGCGCTGACGGCGGTTTCAATATTGCCGTGGCCCGAGATCATGACGACTGGCAGGTCCGGATCCAGCTCCTTGATCAGGTCCAGCAGTTCGAGGCCGTCGAGGCCGCCGCCCTGCATCCAGATGTCGAGCAAGGCCAGCGACGGGCGGCGCGCGCGGATGGCGGCCAGGGCCTCGTCGGAGTTCGAGGCGACGCGCACGGCGTGGCCCTCGTCCTCGAGCAGGCCCGAAACCAGTTCGCGGATGTCGGCCTCGTCGTCGACGACCAGGATGTCGGCTCCGGTGGATCGCATATCGCCTCGCTATCGGGCCGCCGGAACGGCGCCGACGGACGCTTTCGCGTCCTTCGACCCGGCCGGAGCCTTCACTGGGGATTTCAGGGGGAAGATCAGGCACACGCGCGCGCCGGACAGGGTCTCGGCGTCGGCCAGCTTCAGCTCGCCGCCGTGCTCCTCGCAGATGCGCTTGACGATGGCCAGGCCGAGGCCCGTGCCCTTCTCGCGCGTGGTCACATAGGGTTCGGTCAGGCGGTCGCGGTCCTTGGCGGGCAGGCCCGGGCCGTCGTCCTCGATGACGAAGGTGGCGACACTGTCCTCGACGATGAGCCGGGCCGAGATGCCGGGCGTCGCATCGTCGCCCGGACGCGGCTGGGCTTCGCGGCGGGCCGCCACCGCTTCGCCGGCGTTCTTCAGGATGTTGGTCAGGGCCTGGCCGACCATCTGGCGGTCGGCGTGGAAGGTGACCTTGGGCAGGGGCTCGATCAGGTCCACGCCGATGTCGGGCGCGGCCACCCGCTGGGCGAACACGGCCTCGCGCAACAGCTCGTCCGGCTTCTCGGCGGTGAAGCGCGGCGCGGGCATGCGGGCGAAGGACGAGAACTCGTCGACCATGCGGCCGATGTCGCCGACCTGGCGGATGATGGTCTCGGTGCAGCGGTCGAAGACCTCGACGTCGTCCTCGACCCGGCTCCGGTAGCGGCGGCGCAGGCGCTCGGCCGAGAGCTGGATCGGGGTCAGGGGGTTCTTGATCTCATGGGCGATGCGGCGCGCCACGTCGCGCCAGGCGGCGTTGCGCTGGGCCGTGACCAGGCGGGTGATGTCGTCGAAGGTCAGCACCATCTCGCCGCCGACCCCGCCCTCGATGCGGACGCGCAGGCGACGGGTCTCGGCCTCGCCGCCCACGTCGATCTCTTCCTCGATATGGGCCTCGGCGCGGCCGGCCAGCTCGCTGAGCTCGGGCGAGACGTCGCCCAGCGGACGGCCGATGATGTCGTCTTCCGAAATGCCCAGCAGTTCGACGGCGCTGTCGTTGATGGCCGAGACGCGGCGCTGGCGGTCGACGCCGATGACACCGGCGGAGACGCCGGACAGCACGGTCTCGATGAAGCGGGAGCGGCCCGTGGCCTCCTCGCTGGCGGTCCTGAGCGCGGCCTGCTGGGCCTCCAGGTCGCCGGTCATGCGGTTGAAGGCGGCCGACAGGGTCTTGATCTCGCCGGGGCCGTCGTTCGCGTCCACCCGGGCTGACAGATCGCCGCCGGCCACGGCGTCCGCCGCCACGACCAGACGGCCGATCGGGGCCGAGATGGAGTTGGCCGCCGACATGCCCAGCCAGACGGCGCCGACCAGCACCAGAAGCGCGGTTTCGACATAGCTGAGCGCGAAGACGGCCTGGATGCGCGCCCGGCTAGCCTCGGCCTCCTTGTAGGCCACGATGGACTCGCGGGCCGAGGCGACCTGTCCGATCAGTCCCGGCTGCAGGGGCCGGACGAGATAAAGGTAGGCGCCGCCGTAGGCCGGGAAGGCGCGCAGGCCGCGAATGGCGTCAGGCCCCTCCGTGAGCTGCTGCACGGACGGCTGTTCCTGCGTCTGCGCCTCCTCCAGCGCCTCGCGGGACGGAGCGACGTAGGGCGGAGCGTTCGGCCCTTCCCCGCTGGCCAGCACCTCGCCGTTCTCGTCCAGCAGATAGACGGCCGGATAGCCGAACAGCTGGCCGACCTGGCTGAGAGCGTCGGAGAACTGGATGCGGTTGTCGAACAGCGGGCGGATGCCCTCCAGCTGCTCGCCGATGACGGTGATGTCGGAGTCGATCTCGCTGGAGACGTCGCTGGTGTAGGCCAGGCCGATCGCGGCGCCGTTGTCGACGGCGGCCTGGACGTTGTCGCTGAACCACTGGTCCACCCCGCGGTTGACCAGCACCCCGAAGACCAGGGCGATCAGGACGGCGGGCACCAGCGCTACGGACGAAAACAGGATGACGAAGCGCAGGTGAAGGCGCGCGCCCGCGTCGCCCCGGCGGCGGCGAACCAGGCTGAATGCGCGGCGGCCGACGGTCGCGGCGAGCCCGCCGATCAGCAGCAGGTTGGCGATCAGGATCAGCAGCATCGTCTGGCTGACCGAGGCCCGGGCCCCTTCCCCGCCGAGGCCCGGGGCCACGGCGACCAGCCAGATGGCCGCGATATTGGTGATCAGGGCGATGGCGTAGGCGACCAAGAAGACCGTGCGGCGGCGTTCCTCCGACCAGCCGGCGAACCAGCGCGCCGGACCGCGGGGGGCGGTCGGTGCGGGATCGACGTCGGCGGCGGGTGTGTCCGTCATGCCGCGCCAGCTTCAACCAGCTGTGGCGCAATATCAACAACAGAGTTGCTGGAATGCGTCACCGGAGACCACAGTTCGGTCAAGGCCGCCTCGACCTCGGCCGGGCTGTCGAGACGGCACAGCCGGCTCTTGGCCGCGCGGCGGTCCAGAGGATCGCCGGGCCATGGCGCCTGCTCGACGTACCACCCCAGATGCTTGCGGAACATCTTCAGCCCCAGCGGCAGGCCGTAGAAGCCCGCAGAGGCCCGCAGGTGTTCGATGACGATAGCCAGCCGTTCCTCGCGGTCCGGCTCTTCCAGAACGGTCCCGTCGGCCAGCGCCCGCTCCAGATGGGCCGCCAGCCACGGACGGCCGTAGACGCCCCGGCCCAACATCAGGGCGTCCGCGCCCGACTGCGCCAGGGCGTTGCGCGCATCCTCGGCGGTCAGGATGTCACCGTTGACGACCACCGGGATGGAGACCGCGGCCTTCACCTCGGCGACGGCGGTCCAGTCGGCCTTGCCGGTGTAGAACTGCTGGCGCGTGCGGCCGTGGACGGTGACCGCCTTGACGCCGATCTCTTCGGCCCGGCGCGCGATCAGGGCGGCGTTGCGGCTGGCGTCGTCCCAGCCGAGGCGCATCTTCACCGTCACAGGTCGCGTGGTGGCGGTCACCGCCGCCTCGATCAGGCGGCAGGCCAGGTCCGGCGTGCGCATCAGGGCCGAGCCACAGGCGGCGCCGGTGACCTCCTTGGCGGGGCAGCCGAAATTCAGGTCGACGATGTCGGCGCCGGCCTGTTCGGCCATGCGCGCGCCCTCGGCCATCGCAACGGGATCGCGGCCGACCAGCTGGATCACCGTCAGGGGCAGGCCTTCGCCCACCGCCGCGCGGCGCACCACATCTGGCCGGGCGCGCGCCAGTTCGGCGGCGGCGACCATCTCGGTGGCGACATAGGCGGCGCCCAGCCGCGAGGCGAGCACGCGGAAGGGAAGATCGGTGATCCCGGTCATGGGCGCGGTCAGCACCCGCCCGGGCACCCACACGTCGCCGATCTGAAGGCCTGCGGTCATCGGCTCCTTACCGCCGTTCAATGCGCTCTCGTCAAGCATGACGGCGGCCATTAGAAGGCCGGACATGACCTCGCCCCTCCCCGCCTTCGCCGCCGTCGTCGTCGCCGCCGGCTCCGGATCGCGCGCCGGCGGGGCCAAGCAATGGCGCCCGCTGGGCGGAAAGCCGGTGATCCGCTGGTCGGTCGAGGCCCTGCTGAAGGCGGGCGCCGAGGACCTGGTGGTGGTCGTGTCTCCGGGCGCGGAGGCCGAGGCCGCCGAAGCGCTGGCGGGCCTGACCGGCTGGCGCGCGGTCGTCGGGGGCGTCGCGCGGACCGACTCGGTGCGGGCCGG
>NZ_JAHFPF010000198.1 GCF_023259385.1 Brevundimonas sp.
ATTCCGGCCAGCCCATCTTCTCAAAATGGTGGTGGATCGGGGCCATCAGGAAGATGCGCTTCTTGGTGGCCTTGAAGTAGGCGACCTGGATCATGACCGAGGCGGCCTCGACCACGAACAGGCCGCCGACGATGCCCAGCACCAGCTCATGCTTGGTGGCCACGGCGATGGCGCCCAGGGCGCCGCCCAGGGCCAGCGAACCGGTGTCGCCCATGAAGATCTTGGCCGGCGGGGCGTTGTACCAGAGGAAGCCCACGCCCCCGCCGATCATGGCCGCGCAGAAGATGGCCAGCTCGCCCGAGCCCGGCACGTGGTGCACGCCCAGGTACTGGGAGAAGATGAAGTTGCCGACCAGGTAGGAGATGATGCCGAAGGCGGCCGCCGCCATCATCACCGGCACGATGGCCAGGCCGTCCAGACCGTCGGTCAGGTTCACCGCGTTGGAGAAGCCCACGATCGTGAAGGCGGCGAAGGCCACATAGAACCAGCCGATGTTCAGCAGCACCGCCTTGAAGAAGGGGAAGGCGATCGACGTCTCCAGCCCCGGCGAGGTCGGCGACACCGTCATCCAGGCCACGGTCATCACGCCCGCGATCACCGAGACGATCACCTGCGCCACCAGCTTCTGTTTCGACGTCAGCCCGGCCGAGGTCTGCTTGGTCACCTTGGCGTAGTCGTCGATGAAGCCCAGCACGCCGAAGGCGGCGGTGACGAACGAGACGATCCAGATGTAGGGGTTGGTCAGGTCGCCCCACAGCAGCACCGCCACCGCGATGCCCGCCAGGATCATCAGCCCGCCCATGGTCGGGGTCCCGACCTTCGACAGGTGGGTGACCGGTCCGTCCGAGCGGATCGGCTGGCCCTTGCCCTGCTTGACCCGCATCCAGGCGATGAAGCGGCTGCCCATGGCCACTGCGACGATCATGGCCGTGACCATGGCCAGCGCCACCCGCACCGTCTGGTACTGGATCAGGTGCAGCAGCGGATAGTCTTTCGCCACGTCCTGGAAGTAGAGATACAGCAGATAGAACACGCTCTTATTCCCCCAGCGCGGCGAGAGCCTTCGCGATCAGCGAGGCTTTCGATCCGTTCGATCCCTTGACCATGACGATGTCGCCCGGGCCTGCAAGCGTGGCCGCGTCGGCGGCCAGTTCGGCGGCGGTCTCGCGCCACTCGCCCCGGCGGGCGGCGGGCAGGACGTCGTACAGCCGCTTCATCTCCGGCCCGGCGGCGTGGACCAGGTCCAGCCCGGCGGCGGCGATCGGCTCGGCCAGCCCCTCGTGCAGGGCGTGCGACTGCTCGCCCAGTTCCAGCATGTCGGTCAACACCACGATCCGGCGGCCGCCCGTCGCGACCGGCCTGGCCCCCAGGCTGCGGAAGCCCGCGGCCATCGACAGCGGATTGGCGTTGTAGCTTTCGTCGATCAGGGTGAAGGCCCCGCCAGGCGCGCGCACGGTGATCGTCTCGCCCCGCCCCGCCAGCGGCCGGAACCCGGCCAGCGCCTGCAGCCCGGTCTCCAGCGGCACGTCCAGCGCATCCAGCATCAGCAGGACGCACAGGCTGTTCAGCCCCCAGTGGAAGCCCGACTGCGCCAGTTCGAAGTCCAACGGCCTGCCGTAGAGCTCGGCCCTGACCCGCGCCCCGCCCTCGAACGGCTGGAAGTCCAGCAGGCGGGCGTCATGCCCCATGTCGGTCCCGAAGGTGACCAGCCGCGCGCCCAGCGCCCGGGCCCGGTCGCACACGACGCCGGACAGGGCCACGTCGCCGTTGGCCACCGCCGTCCCGCCGGGGACCAGCCCCTCGAAGATCGACGCCTTCTCGGCCGCCACCCCGGCCTCGCCGTCCGCGAAGGCCTCGATATGCACCGGCCCCACCGTGGTCACGCAGGCGGCGTGCGGTCGGACGAATTTCGACAGCGGCGCGATCTCGCCCGGCGCGTTCATGCCGATCTCGAACACCGCCCGTTCCACCGTGCGCGGCATCCGGGCCAGGGTCAGCGGCACGCCGATGTGGTTGTTGTAGCTCTTGATCGAGGCGTGGGCCGGCCCCGCCAGGTCGAGGCCCGCCTTGATCGCCTGGGTCACGCTGGTCTTGCCGACCGAGCCGGTGACCGCGCCCCGCTTCACCTGCGGCGCCCGCTCGCGCGAGAAGACGCCCAGCGCCTCCAGCGCATGCAGGGTGTCGCCCGTGATCACGGCCGGACCGTTCACCGCCCGCTCGACGATCGCCCCCGCCGCGCCGTTGGCGAAGGCCATGTCGGCGAAGTCGTGCCCGTCGCGCGCGCCCTTCAGCGCCACGAACAGGTCGCCCGGAACGATCTCGCGGCTGTTGTAGGTGATCCCGGTCGCCGCGAAGGGGGCGCCGGACAGGCGTCCTCCGGTCGCGGCCTCGATCTCGGCGGACGTCCAGAGGGGTTCGGAATCAGGCATGGATACGCAGGGCTTCGGCGGCTTCGGTGGCGTCGTCGAAGGGATGGGTCACCCCGCCGACGATCTGGCCCTGTTCATGCCCTTTTCCGGCGATCACGACCACATCTCCTTCGCGCATCAGGGCGATGGCGTGATGGATGGCCTTGCGGCGATCGCCGATCTCCTGCGCGTCGGGACAGCCCTCGCGCACGGCCTTGCGGATCGAGGCGGGGTCTTCCGAGCGGGGGTTGTCGTCGGTGACGATGGCGATGTCCGCCAGACGGCCCGCGATCTCGCCCATCAGGGGCCGCTTGGCCCGGTCCCGGTCGCCGCCGGCGCCGAACACCACGATCAGCCGGCCCGTCGCGTGCGGACGCAGCGCCTTCAACACCGTCTCCAGCCCGTCGGGCGTGTGGGCGTAGTCGACATAGACCTCGCCCTGCCCCGCGCCGCCGGGAATACGCTCCAGCCGCCCCTGGGCGCCCTCGATCTTCTCCATCGCCGCCAGCACGCGTCCGGCGCTCTCGCCCGCGGCGATGCACAGGCCCGCGGCGACCAGGGCGTTCGACGCCTGGAAGGCCCCGGCCAGCGGCAGCAGGATCTCATGCAGTTCGCCCTGCACGTCGATGGTCAGGCGCTGGCCTTCCGGAACCGCCCGGCGGGCGACCAGGGCCAGGTCCCGCCCACGCTGCCCCACGCCCATCACGCCCAGCCCGGACATGATGCTGGCCGAGGCGAAGCTGGAATAGGCGTCGCTGTCGGCGTTCAGCACGGCGGTCCGGCCGCGCGGCAGCAGGGTCTCGAACAGGCGCAGCTTGGCGGCCCGGTAGCTCTCCATGTCGCCGTGGTAGTCCAGGTGGTCCTGGGTCAGGTTGGTGAAGGCCGCCGCCTTCAGCGTCACCCCGTCCAGGCGGCGCTGGTCGATGCCGTGCGACGAGGCTTCCAGCGCCAGATGGGTCACGCCCTGGGTCGCCAGTTCGGCCAGCAGGCGCGCCGCGTCGGCGGCGTCCGGGCTGGTCAGGCCGGGGCCGGTCAACGCCTGATTAACGTTACCCGACTGTTTCAAAACCCCGAGCGTGCCCATGCTCGCGGAGGTCAGGCCCAGCGCCGCCCAGATCTGGCGGCAGAAGGCGGCGACCGAGGTCTTGCCGTTGGTCCCGGTGACCGCGACACAGTGGGCGGGCTGGGCGCCGTAGAAGCCGCGCGCGGCGATGGCGTAGGCCCGGCGCACGTCGCCCGAGGTGACCAGCACCGGGGCCAGGGCCGCGTCGGTGTCGGCGGGCGCCAGCACGGCGGCGGCGCCCTGCGACAACGCCTGGGGGATGAAGGCGCGCCCGTCGGCGGCCGTGCCGGGCAGGGCCACGAACAGCGAACCGGGCGCGACCTTGCGGCTGTCGGCGGTGACGCCGGTGATCATCGGATCGGACGACACGTCGCGGCGCAGCAGGTCGGACAGGCGGACGGCGCTCATTGGGGCGCCACCGGAGCGATGACGGGATCGGCCACGCGGTCGACGCCCAGGAAGCCGGCGATCCGGTCGATGACGCGTCCGACCGTCGGGGCCGCGACCGCGCCGCCCAGCTGCGAGCCCTGGGCCGGTTCGTCGATCAGCACGAACACCACATAGCGGCGGGTCGTGTCCGGACCGTCCGCCGGGAAGACCGAGGCGAAGGACCCCACGCCGTGACGCGGATCGTAGCGGCCGTTGACCAGCTTGTTGGCCGAGCCGGTCTTGCCGCCGACGCGCAGCCCCTGGGCGTTCGCCGACTTGCCCGAGCCGCGCAGCACGTTGGCGCGCATCAGGTCGCGGATGCTGCGCGAGGTTTCCGGGCTGACGACCTGGCGGCCCTCGGCGCCCGAGCCGCCGCGGCGCAGGGACAGCGGGCGGTAGACGCCGCCGTTGAGCAGGGACACCGTCGCCGCCGCCATCTGCAGCGGGGTGACCATGATGCCGTAGCCGAACGACATCGAGGCCCGGGTCGAGACTTCTCAGTTGGCCGGACGGCGCGGCCGGGCCGAGTCGTGCAGCCCGATCGGCGCGGCGTCCAGCAGGCCGAACCGGCCGAAATAGTCGCGCATCACGTCCGGCCCCAGCTCCACCGCCATCCGCGAGGTGCCGATGTTGGACGAGTGCAGGTAGACCTCTTCCAGGCTCAGGATCTTGTTCGTGGCGTGGAAGTCGGTGATCCGGCGGTTGCCGATCATGTAGGGCTGCGAGGCGTCGAACATGGTGTTCATGTCCGCCTTGCCGGTGTCGATGCTGGCGGCGATGGTGAAGGTCTTGAACACCGAGCCCATCTCGTAGTGGGCCGAGGTCACGCGGTTCAGGGCGTCGGTCGTCGGCCAGCTGGACATGCCCAGGACCTCGCCGGTGCTCGCATCGACGACCACGCCCACGGCGCCCTTGGCCCCGACGGCCGAAGCGGCGGCGCCCAGTTCGTTCTCCAGCACGCCCTGCACCCGCAGATCGATCGACAGCGGGAAGCTTTCGCCCCGCGCTCCGGCGGCGCGGATGTCGGCGTTGAAGGCCAGTTCGGCGCCGGTCAGGCCCTGGCCGCCGCTGTCGGCCACGCCCAGCACGTGCCGCGCCGAGCTGTCCAGCGGATAGACCCGGCGATCCTCGGGCTCGAACGTCACCCCGCCCAGCGCCAGGGCGTGGACGGCGGACTTCTCCTGCGGAGTCAGGCCCGGCAGGGCGATCAGGCGGCGGTCGCCCGCCAGGATCCGCCGCAGCTTGGCCGTCGAGATGCGCGGCAGGGCGCGCTTGATCTGCTGCGCCGCCAACGTCGGGTCCCAGACCTCGCGGGGATCGATGTACAGGCCGTAGTGGGTGATGTTGGTCGCCATCAGCGCGCCGTTGCGGTCGACGATGTCGGCGCGGGCCACGGCGTTCGGATTGGCCGCCGAGCCGATCACCCCCTTGGGCGTCATCAGGGCCGCATGGGCCGCGCCGAGCGCGAGGCAGCAGAACACCGCCGTGAAGGCCGAGGCGATCACGAAGATGCGGACGCGGGTGTCTTCCTCGGGCCGGGCGTCGGCGCGGGCGCGGCCGAACGAATGCTCGACCCACCACATGGCCTCGGCCAGCCAGCGCCATGACGGCAGCAGGCGGCGGATGCCGTAGACGACAGGGCGCGGTCCGCGCGGAGCGGCCCGGTCCCAGGCGTGGGGATCGTGGACGCTCATCGCGCGCCCTCCCCTGCCGGAGCGGTGGGCGCGGCGGCGGGAACCACGGCCGGGGTCGGGGCGACGATGATCACCGGCTTCGGCTCGGGGATCGGCTGCAACTGGGCCAGGTTGTCCTCGCTGGCCTGCCGCTTCATGTCGACCGGACCCAGGCCCGCGCCGCGCGACAGGGCCTCCAGCCTGCCCGGCTGCTCCAGCCGCGCCACCTCGGCCTTCAGCAGGCGGACGCGCTGGCCGCTGATGCCGATCTGGCGCTCCAGGTCGGCGATCTCGGCGCTCTCGCGCGCGGCGGCGGCCTTGGCCAGATAGACCGAGAAGATCATGGCCGCGACCATCAGCACGCCGATGATCTCGATCCAGCGGATCCCGCGCACCTTCCAGGCGAACAGGCGGTTGAAGCTCCGGGCGACGACCGCGGCGTTCATGCGGCGATCCTCCCCCAGGGGGCCGCGTCGGTGCGGACGGCGGCGCGCAGCTTGGCCGACCGGGCGCGAGGGTTGGCGGCCAACTCGGCCTCGCCCGCCTCGACCGCGCCCTTGAAGCTCAGGGTGAAGCTGGGCTTGCGGGTCTCGACGGCGACGGGCGCATGGCGCGAGCCGCCCGGCGCATTGCCGGTCCGCTCGGTCAGGAAGGCCTTCACGATCCGGTCTTCCAGCGAATGGAAGGTCACCACGACCAGCCGCCCGCCGGGCGCCAGCGTCGCCTCGGCGGCCTCCAGCCCGGCGCGCAGCTCGCCCAGCTCGTCGTTCACGGCGATGCGCAGGGCCTGGAACACCCGGGTCGCCGGATGGATCGGCGCGCCGCGGCGGCCGCCCAGCGCCTTCTCGACCACCTCGGCCAGATCCAGCGTGCGCTCGAACGGCTTCTCGACCCGGCGGCGCAGGATGGCGGTCGCCACCCGGCCCGACTGACGCTCGTCGCCGTACAGTTTGAAGATGTGGGCCATGGGACCGTGGTCCCAGGTGTTGACGATGTCGGCGGCGGTCTCGCCTTCATCGGACATGCGCATGTCCAGCGGACCGTCGCGCATGAAGGAGAAGCCGCGCTCGGCCTGGTCGAGCTGCATCGACGACACGCCGATGTCGAACACCACCCCGTCCAGCTTCGCCTCATCCGTCTGGGCGAAGGCGTCGGCCAGCCCGGAGAACGGCGTGCGGATCAGGCGGAAGGTCTCGGGATAGTCGTTGGCCACCGCGTCGGCGTGGGGCTGCACGGTCGGGTCGCGGTCC
>NZ_JAHFPF010000199.1 GCF_023259385.1 Brevundimonas sp.
TGCCGTCGAGATGTTCTACCACCGCGCCCTTGGGCAGATACCGTTCGAGCGCTGCGAGCTTGCGGCGGAAGGCCGGCGCGTCGTCGTACTGGAAGCAGGCCACGCCGTTCTGCATCTGCAGCTTCGCCGCTCCGAGTGGGACCCGCCGCGCGATGTCATGCAGGCGGATGTCGGCATCCCTGATCCGCCCATCGGAGGGATGCGCGTCCTTCAGCTTGATGAGGGTGGTAAAGGCGCCGGCCGGTGGGCGCTCGCCGACGGCCAGATTGCAGGCCTGGAGTTTGGCTGATGCGTCTTCGAGGCTGATCCTGCGCGCCTGCGGGGTCTGCCCGATCGTCTCCTCATCGCATGATTGGTTCACCGGGAAGATGAAGGTCGAACCCTGCGCCTCTTCACAGACGGATGCGTCAAGTTCCTGCGCCAGCCGATAGAGACTGTCCGCGGCCAAGCCCGATGGCGTGGGAACCTGACAGGCCGCGGCGGCCTGTGGCCGCTTCACACCGACGGGCAGCGGTTCTTCTCGCCCGCAAGCGGTCAACGCACACAATGCGCCCAGAGCAATCCAGCGGATCATGCGGCCCCCCGCTAAAGACTACCCCTTACGGTGCCAGCGCCACTTCCAGATGCGGTAGCCGATGATGGGGGCGAAGCCGCAGATCAGGGCCGCGGCCAGCACCGTCCAGAAGCCGCCGCCCAGCCAGAACTCGCCCGCCAGCGCCCCGACCACGGCCGCGAGGAGCGGGCCGAGCCAGGGCAGCCAGTGGGGCGGCCGCACCTTCATTCAGGCATCGACCTTGATGACGCCGCGACGGATCTGGTCCAGCTCGATCGAGTCGAACAGGGCCTGGAAATTGCCGTTGCCGAAACCCTCGTTGCCCTTGCGCTGGATGATCTCGAAGAAGATCGGACCGAAGGTGTCCTGGGTGAAGATCTGCAGCAGCAGGCCTTCCTCGTCCGAACCGTCGATCAGGATGCGGTTCTTGCGCATCCGCTCCACGTCCTCGCCGTGGTTGGGCAGGCGTTTGTCGATCAGTTCGAAATAGGTCTCGATCGTGTCCTGGAAGGCCACGCCGCGCGCCTTCATGGCCTCGACGGTCTCGAAGATGTTCTCGGTCGTCAGGGCGATGTGCTGGATGCCCTCGCCGTTGTAGCGACGCAGGAACTCCTCGATCTGGGAGTTGTCGTCCTGGCTTTCGTTCAGGGGAATGCGGATGGCGCGGTCCGGCGCGATCATGGCCTGCGAGAACAGGCCGGTGGCCTTGCCCTTGATGTCGAAATACTTCTGCTCTTCGAAGTTGAAGACCGAACCGTAGAAGCCTGACCAGGTGCGCATCTCGCCGCGACGCACGTTGTGGGTCAGGTGGTCCAGGATCTCGAGACCCATCGAATTCTTGCGTTCGGCCTCTTCCCAGCCCTCGATCTCGTCCCAGGCGTCGTAGAGCGAGCCGTTCTCGCCGTACTGGTCGATGACGTAGAGCAGCGAGCCGCCGATGCCCTGCAGGATGTAGGGGTAGTCGTTCCCCAGCGCGCCGCCGGCGACGCCTTCGGCCTTGCGGGCGCCGCGTTGCAGCGCGCCCTCGAAGGCGGCCTTGGCGTCGGCGACGCGGAAGGCCATGCCGTTGGCCGACGGACCGTGATCGGTCGCGAACTCGCCCGCCTGGCCCTTGGGCGACAGGTTGACCAGCATGGTGATGTCGCCCTGCTTCAGGCGGACGACGTTGTTGGCCGGATTCACGTGGGTGCGGGTGAAGCCCATCAGTTCCAGGCGGGCGACCATGGCCTCGGGCTCGGGGCCGGTGAATTCGACGAACTCGAAGCCGTCGACGCCGAGGGGATTGTCCTGATCGATACGGGCGGCGTCAGTCATGTGGCGTCTCCTGAAGGGGTGTCGGCGAAGGCCGATCTTGTGGGGCGGAACCTAGTGTCGCGGGGCGGTGAAGCCAAGGTGGCGCCGGACACAGCTTCGTGGGTCCCTCTCCCTCCCCCGAAGTGGGGAGGGATGTCGGCGCATAGCGACGACAGGGTGGGGTTCGTATCCGAGCGCTCGGTTCCCCACCCGTCTCGCTTCGCGAGCCACCCTCCCCAGAAGGGGAGGGAGAGGCTTTGTTCAGTTCGGCCGGCCCACGACGGCGTCGACCGAGTTGGTCGTGACCGGGTGATAGCCGGGACGGGCCTGGGCGTAGATGCGGGTGGCGATGGGGCGACCCCATTCGTACTGGGCCCACAGGCTGGTGAAGAGCGGCAGCACGAATTTGCGGCGGCCCTGGGTGGTCAGGAAATGCTCCAGCGTCGGCACGGCGGGCTGGTAGCGGTGCTGCACCGCGATCTGCAGCCAGGCGAACAGGACCTCGGCGTTGCCTTCGGTCTTCAGGTGCAGGGTCGATTCCAGGTCGGCGAGCTGGGCGTCCGAGAACCAGCGGCCGCTGGCCGGCGGCACGGGCGGACGCCAGGCGAGGAAGCGCTGGCGCTCCTGCGTCGACCAGTTCGCCCACGGAACGGCCGAGGCCGGGCCGCCGGCGGCGAAGGCCCGCGCCGCCGCATCGACCGGAACGAAGGCGTTGGATACCGGCGGCCGCCAGTTCGACGGCATGCCCGGCTGGTAGATCCAGGCGTCCATCATGATCTGGTCTTCCAGCGCCTTGGTGGTCACCAGATGCGCGCGGATGTCCTGGAGGAACAGTTCGGTGGTCATCGGGCGGAAGGCGTTGCGCTCGAAATAGCCCTTCAGCCAGGCGTCGAAGCGCTCGCGGCCGACGATGCGCTCGATGGTGCGCAGGAAGGCGGCGCCCTTCTCGTAGGCGACGTCGGTCAGGCCCTCGTCCGGATCGCGGCCGTCGAGTTCAAGCTTCAGGCGGGTGTCGGCGGGCGGCAGGTCGGCCAGCGTCGTCTGCAGGTCGCCCCAGCCCAGGGATTGCAGCATCAGCGCCCGGTCGGGGCCGTACAGGGCCTCCATGATCCGGTTCTCGAAATAGACCGTGAAGCCTTCGTTGAGCCAGAAGTCGGCCCATGTGGCGTTGGTCACCAGGTTGCCCGACCAGCTGTGCGCCAGTTCGTGCGCCACCAGCGACACCAGCGATTGGTCGCCGGCGATGATGGTCGGGGTGGCGAAGGTCAGGCGCGGGTTTTCCATGCCGCCGAACGGGAACGAAGGCGGCAGGACCAGCAGGTCATAGCGGCCCCAGCGGTAGGGGCCGTAGAGCTGTTCGGCCACGTCCACCATGCGGGCGGTCGGGACCAGTTCATCGTGGGCGGCGCGCAGGCGCGACGGCTCGGTCCAGACCCCGGTGCGCTCATCGATAGCGGCGAAGTCCACGTCGCCCACGCCGACGGCGATCAGATAGGGCGGGACCGGATTGGTCATGCGGAAGCGCCAGGCCTTGCCGCCCTCGACCGGTTCGCCGTCCGTGGTCAGGGTCTCGGCGCTCATCACCACCTTGAGGTCGGCCGGCGCGACGATGCGGGCGTCCCAGGTCTGGCGGATGCCGGGGCTGTCCTGGGTCGGAACCCAGGTGCGGGTCAGGATCGCCTGCCCCTGGCTGAACATATAGGGCTTGCGGCCGCCCGCCGTCTGGGCCGGGGTCAGCCATTGCAGGGCGGCGGCGTCCGGGCGGGTCGAATAGCCGATCACGACCTTCTGCGTCGCACCGGCGGCCAGCGCCGGGAAGCGCACGGTCAGGGCCTGGCCGAGGATCGGATCGGAGGGACCCGTGCTGTGCTGCAGCGCCGCGCCCGAGCCGTCGGTGACGGTGCGGATGTCGAGGTTGCGGACGTCGAGGATGACCTCCGTCGCGCCGGGCACGCCCTGGATGTCGAGGGTGGCCGTGCCCGACAGGGTGTTGGTCTGGAAGTTCGCGGCCAGGTCCAGCGCGACGTGGCGGACGTGGGCGATCTCGGGCCGGGCGTAGGAGTGGACGTCGCGCACGTACTGGATCGGCGCGGTGGCCGAGGCGGGCAGGGGCGGCATGTCGGAGCCGGAAGCGGTCATGGCGCATCCTCCCAGGGCGGTGGCGAGCGCGAGCGCGGAGACGAGGCCGAGGGTCCGGATCATGGTGCGTCCTTCCTGTGGCCCGCCGCCGTTCGGGCGTATCGAGGCCGTGTTCTTTTCGCTGGCCGGACAACGCCCCGGCGCAGCGAAAAGATCAAGAGGCGCGCGCGACGGGCGTCAGATGTTTGGCGCGGAACAGGTGGCCCCGCTCTGCGATCAGGACGAAGACCAGGGCCAGAACGCCCATGACCGTGAAGCCCAGCGCCATGGGAGTGGCCGAGCCGTTGAACGACTGGCCGATGGCGAAGCCCATCAGCGAACCGATGATCGTGGAGATGAAGCCCTGGGCCGAGGAGGCGGTGCCCGCGATATGGCCCATGGGCTCCATGGCCATGGAGCCGAAATTGCCGGCGATGAAGCCGAAGCAGAACATGGTCAGGGCCTGGAGGATGGCGAAGGTCCAGATCGACTCGTGGCCGCTCAGGTTCACGGCGCTGTGGATCACGCCCATGGCGATGAAGCCCAGCAGGGCGGTGTGGGAGATCAGGCGCGAGCCCAGCTTCTCGACGAAGCGCGAGTTCAGCAGGCTGGCCACCGCGATGCCGCCGGCGATGGCGGCGAAGATGGTGGTGAACAGCTCCGGCGCCTTGAAGACATCGTAGAAGATCTGCTGGCTGGAGTTGATGAAGCCGAACAGCGCCCCGGTGATGCAGGTCATGGCCAGGGTGTAGCCGATGGACACCCGGTTGGTGACGGCCTCGCGGAAAGCGCCAGCGATGCGGCGGGCGTTGATGGGCAGGCGGTCTTCCGGATGCAGGGTCTCGGGCAGGCGGATCGCGGCCCAGGTCAGGACGACCGCCCCGAACACAGCCAGCACGCCGAAGACCCAAGGCCAGGGCGCGACGGTCAGGATCAGCTGGCCGACCGTCGGCGCCAGGATGGGCACGCCCAGGAAGACGAGGAAGCTCAGCGACATGACCCGCGCCATGGTCCGGCCGGAGTAGCGATCGCGCACGATCGACACGGCCAGCACCCGGGTGGCGGCCGCGCCGATGCCGGTCGCGACGCGGGCGGCGATCAGCAGGCCGAAATTCGGGGCGAAGGCGCAGGCGACGGCGAAGACGACATAGATCAGCAGGCCCGCGATCAGCACCGGCTTGCGGCCATAGCGGTCGGCCAGCGGGCCGTACACGATCTGGGCCCCGCCGAAGCCGAGCAGATAGGCGGTGATGACCCACTGGCGGCTGTTTTCGGTGACCACGCCGAGCGCCTCGCCGATGTTGGGAAGGGCCGGCAGCATGGAATCGATGGCGAGCGCGTTCAGCGCCATGAACATGGCGATCAGGCAGACGAACTCGGGGAACCCCGGGCCCTTGGCGGCGGGCGGGGCGGCGTCGGGCGTGGGGGAGGTCATCGGGGCCACATGCGGTCGGGGTGCGACAATCGCAACCGGTGGGCGGTGAAAAGATCGACGAAGTGGCTATAAGGCCGCCCATGACCGTGACCATCTTCCACAATCCGAACTGCGGCACCTCGCGCAATGTGCTGCAGATGATCCGCGACGCGGGCCAGGATCCGCAGGTGATCGAGTACCTGAAGACCGGCTGGACGGCCGAGGGGCTGAAGGCGCTGTTGGCCGAGGCGGGACTGACCCCGCGTGAGGCGATGCGGACCAAGGGCGAGGCGGCTGGGGCGCTGATCGGCGAACTGGGCCTGCTGGAGGCGGGCGTCTCTGACGACGCCATCCTGGCGGCCATGGTCGCGCATCCGACCCTGGTCGAACGGCCGTTCGTCCGCACGCCGAAAGGCACGGTGCTGGCGCGGCCGAAGGAAACGGTGCTGGACGTTCTCTAGCGTTTCTTGCCGGGCGAACGGCGGTCTGCTTACCCTCCGGAGAGAGCAATCGGGGGATCGACCACATGTCCAGACTCATCGCCGCGGTCGTGCTGATCGCCGCTGTGGGCGCAGCCGCCTGCACGCCGACCTATGTCGCGCCGAAAGGCGCGCCAACCGCCCATATCGCGCTGACGCGCGGGGCCCTGACCGACGCTGATCACGCCGAGCTGATGGTGTCGAACGCGGAGTGGTCGCGGCGGGCGAACATCTCCGGCGGACTGCTCTTCGCCTATGACAAGCCCGAGGTCATCGCGGCCGGCGTCCCGATGTATTTCGAGTTGCAGACCGAGCGGACCGCGGGCGTCACCATGATCTTCTGCGGCTCGCATTTCGTCTTCGTGCCGGCGGCGGGCCATAGCTACGTCGTGTCGCCCAACGAGGCGGGGACGCGCTGTTCGCTGACCCTGACGGACGCCGCCACGGGCCGGACGCCCGACACCTTCCGCGTCGAGCCGGTGCAGGAAGGCTGGAGTCCGGCAGACTGAACGGCGGCGCCCAGGCCGCGAAAAGGCCGCGCCGGCTGGTCTTTGCGAGTGATTATCGATATTAGGCGAGCCCCTGTTTCACCCGGTTCGCGGCGTTCATGTCCTTCCGCCCCCGCCAGAGCACGACCGCCACGCCGGGCGGGCATGTGTTGGCCTATGCGCTGGTCGCGGCTGCGCACGTGGGCGGGCTGGCGCTGTTCGGCCTGCAGGCGGCGCCTGAGCTGATCGGAGGGGCCGCGCCGGTGATCAACCTGACGCTCATGCCGTCGCCCCGCTTCGACGCGCCGACGCCGCCCTCCGCCGCGGCGAAGGCCGAGCGCCAGGCCGGGGGCGCCGCGCGGCCCCAGGCCGCGGATCGCCCCCGCGCGCACCTGATCCCGGCGGTGTTTCCGGCGGAGCTGACCGTTCCGCTCTCCGTCCAGCCGCAACCCTCCGAACAGGCGCGCCGCCCG
>NZ_JAHFPF010000005.1:0-7464 GCF_023259385.1 Brevundimonas sp.
CGATCAGCAGGGCGGAGCCGACCTTGAGGACAAGGCGGCGCGAGGCGGCGAGGGCGGAGGCGGCGGAGGAGGACACGGATCGACCTTGCCGCGCCGTGTGCGCCGCAACAAGACGTTCTAGAGGTTGCTGAACGTGTCGCAGACCGCCGGATCGCCGCTGTCATAGCCGCGCCGCAGCCAGGCCATGCGGTCGGCGGACGAGCCGTGGGTGAAGCTGTCTGGCGAGACCCGGCCGCCCGAGCGGCGTTGCAGGGTATCGTCGCCGATGGCCGAGGCGGTCTTCAGACCCTCTTCCATATCTCCGGCGGTCAGGGCGACCTGGCCGTTCGAGACCGCCGAGGCGTTGGCGGCCCAGACGCCGGCGTAGCAGTCGGCCTGGAGCTCCAGCGCGACAGAATAGCGGTTGGCCTCGGCCTCACCCGAGGCGCGCTGCTGGGCCCGCCGCACCTGATCCGAGGCGCCGGTCAGGGTCTGGACGTGGTGGCCGTATTCGTGGGCGATCACATAGGCGCGGGCGAAGTCGGCCCCCGAGGCCCCCAGCTGGGTCTCCATCTCCTGCCAGAAGCCGAGATCCAGATACACGCGGCGGTCGGTGGGGCAGTAGAAGGGGCCCATGGCCGACTGGCCCATGCCGCAGCCGGTCTGGGTGCCCTGTTCGTACAGGACTACGGTCGGCGGCTGATAGCCCTGCAGCTTGGTGCGCCAGACGTCGTCGATGTTGGCCCCGATCACATCGACGAACTGGCCGGCCTGATCCTGCGGCGTGCCCGCCTTGCCTTCCTGCTGTTCAGCGCCGACGCCGCCCAGCTGGCTGGTGATCTGCTGGGTGGTCGAGGGATCGATCCCGAACACGAAATAGCCGATGGCCGCCAGAACCAGGGCGCCGACGCCCCCGCCGGCCAATCCCACCGGGCCCATGCCGCGCCGGTCCTCGATATTGCCGCCGCGGCGGCCGCCTTCCCAACGCATGACCCGTCCTCCCTCGCCTCAGACCGTGAGCGAAGCCGTAACGCGGTCCGGACGCAAGGGATGCGCCCGATTTCCGCCTGCTAATTCGGTCGGCGGTCCAGCCAGGCGTCGATCTGGCCGACGCCCGCTTCCGTGGCGCGGCGGCGCTCGGTCGCAGAGCGGCGCAGGGCCTGTTCGTCCTCCGGCGCGCGCAGGGCGCGGGGCGCGGAGGGAACGTAGGGATCGGCGGTGCGGCGGCTCTGGAGATCCATGCGGTTCAGCCGGGTCTCGAGTTCGAGCTGACGCGCGGTGGCCTCGCGCTGGTCCGCCTGCAGGCGCAGGCGATCCATCTCGTACCGGTGCTGCTCGGCCTGCCAACGGTGCTGCTCATAGGCGGACGCGCCCGGCGGCGGGATCTGGGCCAAGGTCTGGGCCTGGGCGACATTGGCCAGCAAGAGCGGCGCGGCGACGGCGGCGAGGATCAGGGCGCGGGTCATGATCCGAAGGTGGTCCCGCGAGGCCGGATATCCAAGCGTGGCCGGAACCGGACCGGCCCGATTCCGGTTGTGGAAATGGAGCGTCGTCCGCAAAGGAGCCTGCCGTGACCACTTCCCCCGCTGATCCGGGTTTCAGCCGCGATCCGGAACTGGAACAGGCGCGCGGAACCGGGCGTCCGGCGAAGTCGGAGATGTCGGGCGAGGATCACACAGATGATCCGGCCCCCGAGCGGCACATCCATTTCTCGCCCGATCCCGAGCAGGATCAGGCCATAGACCAGACCGACGAGCGCTTGATCTCCTGATCCTCGAGCTCGCGCGTGGTCTGCACGCGGTATTCGGCGAGGAAGTCGAGGCCGGTCTTGGGGAAATAGGTCCGGCCCGGGTCGCCGATCAGGACGCGGGTTCCGTCGGCGCGGGCCTGGCCCAGCCAGTCCAGCACCCGTTCGGTCATCGGCGCCTCGTAGCAGACGTCGCCGGCGCAGATGACGTCGACCGGCGGCGGCGGGGCGTCGAGCAGGTTCCGGTCCGTGAAGGACAGGGCGACGCCGTTGGCCTGGGCGTTCAGCGCCACCGCCGCCGCGCAGAACGGATCGATATCCGCGCCGAGGGCGGAGACCGCGCCCGCCTTCATCGCCGCGATGCCGACCAGTCCCGAGCCGGTGGCGAAGTCCAGCACCTGCTTGCCGGCAACTTCGGACGGATTATCCAGCAGCCAGCGCGCCACCGCCTGTCCGCCCGCCCAGGCGAAGGCCCAGAAGGGCGGCGGCAGGCCCAGTTCGCCCAGCTCTTCCTCGGTCAGCCGCCAGATCGGGGTGATCTCGTCGGCCAGCCACAGCGAAATCTCCGGCGCATGCGGCACGGCCTGCAGCCGGGTGTTGGCGAGGATGAAGGCGGTCGGATCAGTGATGGCCATGGGGCTCCCTAGCACGCCGGGCGACGCGGAACCCGGCTTGCCGCGCCGCAGGCCCGGCTATATGAAGCGTATACGTATCGTATATTCAGGAGCGCCCGATGGGGATCGTCAACATCGAGGATGAGCTGCACGAGCAGCTACGCCGGGCCAGCCGGGCGTCGTGCCGGTCGATCAACGCCCAGGCGGCGTTCTGGATCAGGATCGGCATGTTGGGCGAGCTGAATCCTGGCCTGACCTTCCAGGAGCTGGCGGCGCGCGAGCTGAAGGCCGCGGGCGTCGGCGCCGCCGATCTGACGGGCGCGGCGGCGTGATCAAGACGCCGGCCGAGGTCGAGGTGATGGCGGAGGCCGGGCGTCTGCTCGCCTCGGTGTTCGCCCATCTGGATGCGCTGCCCCTGGCGGGCATGGACACGCTTCAGGTCAACGACCTGGTCGAGGCCTTCATCGTGGAGCGGCTTCAGGCCCGCCCCGCCAGCAAGGGTCAGTACGGCTACGGCTTCGTGCTGAACAGTTCGCGCAACGCCGTCGTCTGCCACGGCGTGCCGTCGCGCGACGATGTCCTGCGGGACGGCGACATCGTCAATTTCGACATCACCCTGGAGAAGAACGGCTTCATCGCGGACTCCAGCAAGACCTATTTGATCGGCGAGGTGGCGCCCCCGGCGAAGGGGCTGGTCCAGACCACCTATGAGGCAATGTGGAAGGGCATTCGCGCGGTGCGTCCGGGCGCGACCCTGGGCGATGTCGGGCATGCGATCGAACAGCACGCCAAGCGCGCCGGCTATTCGATCGTGCGCGACTACTGCGGCCACGGCATCGGGCGCGAGATGCACGAGGCGCCGCAGGTGCTGCATTTCGGAAAGCCGGGGACCGGCCTGAAGCTGCGCGAGGGCATGGTCTTCACCATCGAGCCCATGCTGAACCAGGGCCGCCGGACGGTGCGCACCGAGGCGGACGAATGGACCGTCGTGACGGAGGACGGGAAGCTGTCCGCCCAGTTCGAGCATACGGTGGCGGTCACCCGCGACGGCTTCCGCGTGCTGACCCTGCGGGCGGAAGAGGCGCGGCCCACCCGCGAGCGGCGGCGCGCCGTGGGGGGGCTGGTCGGCCGATAGGGCCGCGACGCCAGATGGCCTAGGAGGAGTTCCGGGCGCTGGCCGCGCGCAGCACCTCGACGTAGCCGCCGGCCACCTCCATCCGCTCGCCCTGCGGCTTGCTCCGTACGGCCCGATGCAGGGCCGGCAGCCGCCAGCAGGGGACGTGCATGAACAGGTGATGCTCGGCGTGGAAATTGACCCAGTAGGGGGCGATGAAGGCGCGCTCCCACCAGCTTGCGCGGGTGGTGCGGGCGGCGCGGAAGGGGTCTTCGGCCGAACCCTCGACGCAGGCGTGTTCGGCGATGTTGCGCAGGCGGGTGACCATCGGGAACCAGGTCGCCATCGGCAGCAGCCACAGCACGAAATACGCCCACCAGATCCCCGCCAGCGTCAGCCCCGCCAGCAGGGCCAGGTTGACCAGCAGGAAGGGCAGGATCGAACGCCCGGTGACGATCGCCTCATAGTCATGATCGTCGGTGGCTCTTGCCGCCCTGGCGCCGCGCATCGCGGCCAGGGGCAGCAGCACCCGCTGCTTGAAGAAGGTCTGTCCGGTCAGGTCGCGCACGATCTTGCGGCGCAGGGAGGCGGGCGAGACGGGGAAGGGCGCCGACAGCACCAGATCCGGGTCCTCCGGCTGCTGGGCGAAGCGGTGGTGCGACAGGTGATAGGGGCGGTAGGCGTCCAGCGAGGCGCCGATCGGCACGGCGCACAGCCAATGGCCGAGAAAATCGTTCAGCCGCGTGTTCGTCGACAGGCCGCCGTGCGCCGCCTCGTGCATCAGGATGGCCAGACCCAGCTGGCGCGTGCCGATGACGGCCACGCAGAACGGGATCAGCACCGGCCACAGCACGCCGGCGGCGACCGCCAGCGCGATGACGCCCCAGCAGTGCGCGACCAGCAGCGGCCCGACCCAGGCGCGGCGCGTCTGGAACGGCGCCCATTCCTGGGGCGTGAACAGATCGGTCGGACGGGCGCGGGGCGCGGCGGGCATGAAGCCAGGATACGTCCGTCCAGTCCGTGCGCAAAGAGGACGGTCCATTGTCGGGCGATCCTGACATGAAGTCAGGTTGACATGACATTTTGGCGGTGTAAGGTCAGCCTTACATTCAGTCAGGAGAAGCTGTCATGATCAAATCCAGTCCCGGTTGGACGCCCGCCGCGCGCCGGTACGTCTTTCGCACCCTCGCCTTCATGGGCGGCTATGTCGCCATCATCATCGCGGTGTCGTCCAATGCGTTCGACGACATCCGGAACACCCCGGCGGCCTGGGCGCTGGCTCTAACCGTTTCGGCGCCCGTGATCGGCCAGATCTGGGCGACCTTGGCCCTGATGCGCGAGTCGGACGAGTTCGTGCGGGCGGTGACGGCCAAGCAGTTCATCGCGGCCACCGGCCTGACCATGGCCGCCGCCACCGTGTGGGGTTTCGGAGAGACCTTCGCGGGCGCGCCCCACATTTCGACCTGGCTGATCTACCCGGCTTTCTGGGCCTCGTTCGGGCTGGTCGCGCCGTTCATTCGGGCGTCCAACTGATGAAGAACCGTCTGAAGCTTCTGCGGGTCGAGCGGGACTGGACCCAGGAACAGCTCGGTCAGGCGCTGGGCGTGTCCCGGCAGGCCGTGAACGCGCTGGAGACCGAGAAACACGACCCCTCGCTGGACCTGGCCTACCGCATCGCCGTGCTGTTCGACCGGCCGGTCGAGGACATCTTCGAGAACCCCCACGCCTGACGCCGTCAGGCTCATCTTCAAGGACATCGTCATGCTGCATCACCGCCACTTCGTCGGGCGTTCGACCTTCCGCGCCCTGTTCATGGCTTCCGCCGCCGTCGCGGCGATCGGCGGGGGCGTCCTGTTCGCCACCGATGTGTGGGCCGAACCGGCCGCCGCAACGGCGCCCGCCCCCTTCGTCTCAGACCGGCTGTCGGTCGAGGTCGTGGGCCAGGGGCCGGACCTGATCCTCATCCCCGGCTTCGGCTGTTCGCGGGAGGTGTGGCGCGCCGAGGCCGAGCGGCTGAAGGCGTCGCATCAGGTGCACCTGGTGCAGCTGGCGGGTTTCGCCGGCGAGCCGTGGACCCACGGCGACGGCCCGTTCGTCCAGCCGGTCGTCGATGAGCTGGCCCGCTACATCCGCGATCAGGGGCTGACCGCGCCGGCCGTCGCCGGACACTCTATGGGCGGCCTCAGCGCCCTGATGCTGGCGCAGCAGAAGCCCGAACTGGTCGGCAAGGTGATGACGGTCGACAGCCTGCCCTTCTTCAGCGCCCTGTTCGGCCCGCAGGCGACGGTCGAGGGCGCGCGGCCCTACGCCGAGCAGGCCGCAGCCGGAATGCTGGCCGCCGACGACGCGAGCTTCCGGGCCGGGCAGGTCCGGGGCGCGGTCGGCTATTCACGCGATCCGCTGACGCGGGAGCGGATGGTGGAATGGAGCATGGCGAGCGATCGTCACGCGATGGCGGCGGCGATCCGCGACGTCATGCTGACCGACGTCCGACCCGGACTGGCGACAATGACCACGCCCGTCTGGGCGCCCTATGCCTCGGACGCCGACGGCGGCGCGCCCGCCGCGATGGCGGACGCCCTGTGGCGGCAGGAATACGCGACCTTGCCGGGCGTGCGCCTGACCCGGGTGGACGGCAGCCGGCACTTCATCATGAGCGACCAGCCGGCGAAGTTCGCCGAGCTGATGGATCAGTTCCTGGCGAACTAATTAGCGGGCGGGGCCGGCGACGGGGGTGACGTCGCCGGCCTTGGCCAGCCGCCCCCCGAACTCATCGGCGTAGCCCACGGCCAGCAGCGACCGGAAAGTGGTCGCCGGAATGGCGATCTCATAGGCGCCCTCGACGCGCGGTCCGACCTGATAGGGGCCGATCAGGAAGGTCAGGCCCGCCGCCTTGCCCGGCGTATCGCCCGGCGTCAGTACGAACTCGGTGACCGCGGCGCGCGGGCAGGAGCCCGGCTTGTCGCCCAGGTTGATGGAGGCGCTGTCGGGCACGCGGGCGCGCTTGGCCGTGTTGATCGCGGAGCACAGGGCCTGATCCAGCACCGTCAGGTCGGCGCCGCGCCGGAACAGGTCAGTGAAGCCGATCTGCCGCTTCAGCGCCTTGTCCCACAGGATGCCGCCGGTCAGGGTGTTGGGATTGGCGCCGCCCGAATAGTCGAAATCGACGCGCTTGAGGCTGAACAGCTTGCCGGTCTCACCCGCGACGGTCAGTTCGACGATCTTCTGGTAGAGCGGAATGTCGGCGTCATCGCCGGCCTCGGTGCGGGCGCCCTGGGCGCCCTCGATGAACTGACGCAGTTTGCGGACTTCCTCGGCGTAGAGGCGGGCGTGCAGGTCGGTCTGGCTCTTCAGCCCCTCAGGCAGTTTCAGGCTGACGTCGGCCCACGGCGTCTTGGACGCGAAGGTCATGGGGGCGGCGGCGTCGGCAGGGGTCTCCACGGCGCCGACGACGGGCGGAGCGGCCGGGGCCTTGTCCGTTTCGCGGTCGCGGTTGCAGGCGGCCAGGGTGGCGGCGACCGCGGCGGCGATCAGAAGGGCGCGAACGGGGGAGGACATGCGGATCTCCTTCAAAGCGGAAGCTGCACAGAACCGAGGATGATGGCGAGAAGCAGGACCAGCCCGGCCTCCCGGTTCGATTTGAACAGGGCCAGGGCGAACGGGCCGTCGTCGGGCCGGATGGATCGGGTCTGCCACGACAGATGCAGGGCGTAGCCGGTCAGGCCGACGTAGAAGAGCGGGCCGAGCCCGGCCAGCAGGCCCGCCAGCGCGGCGAAGACAACCGCCAGCAGGTAGAAGACGCCGACGCCGAGACGCACGTTCGAACCGAGGCGGCGGGCCGAGGACTTCACCCCGACCATGGCGTCATCCTCGATGTCCTGCAGGGCGTAGATGGTGTCGTAGCCGAGGGTCCAGAAGACGCCGCCCGCGTAGAGGGCGAGGGCAGCCAGGGTCACCGCGCCTCCCCGCAGAAGCCAGTCGCTGTGCGCGTCGAAAACCTCAGTGATGAC